>JBLNCO010000152.1:0-21109 GCA_050260715.1 Hyphomicrobiales bacterium
AGCTCCTGGCCGGTCGCGTCCTCCACGTCCGCGATGAGCGCGAGCCCGCTGAGCAGCAGGTTCCCGGTGGGGAGCGCGCGCACGCTTTCGCCGCCCTGCCGCCCGCCGCCGAGCCAGCGCCCGAGCAGCCGGTAGAGCACTTCGTCGGCGGTCAAAATGCCGCTCGTCCCGCCGTGCTCGTCGACCAGCACCACGATCTGCACCTGGTTCGCTCGCATGGCCGCCACCGCCACCTCGACGCTCACCGACTCCGGGATGGCGACCGCCGGCTTGATCAGCGAGCGCCAGTCGGTGCCGCCGCGGCGCACGAGCGCGAGCAGGTCCTTCGCGTCCAGGATGCCGAGGATGTGGTCCAGGTCCTCTTCGTACACCGGGTAGCGCGTGTGCTGCCGCTGCTCCACCACCGACAGCACTTCGTCCAGCGAGTCCTCGGCGTCGAAGGCGACCAGCTCCGTGCGCGGGACCATGATCTGGTCCGCCTGGATCGCGCTGAACTCGAGCGCCCGCCGCGCCAGCAGCAGCTCCGATTGCGAGAGGAAGCCGGCCCGTTCGCTCGCCGAAAGCACGAGTTCGAGCTCCTCGGTCTCCAGGCTCTCGGTCTTTTCGCCGCCCGGGTTCACGCCTAGCGGCTTCACGACCGCACGGCCCGCCGCGTTCAGGAGCCA
This sequence comes from Hyphomicrobiales bacterium, assembly GCA_050260715.1. Taxonomy (GTDB): domain Bacteria; phylum Chloroflexota; class Dehalococcoidia; order Tepidiformales; family Tepidiformaceae; genus JALOAP01. The sequence continues at coordinate 666 of JBLNCO010000152.1, forward strand.
CACGAACGGCCGGAACACCCGCCGTGTGATCTCCACGGGGACCACCACCCAGAGCGCCACCGGCTCCGTCTTCGCCAGCGTCACCGACTTCGGCGCGAGCTCGCCGAAGACGATGAGCAGCGTCGTGACCAGCGCGAACGCCACCGCGACCGACGCCGCGTGGGCGATCGCGTCGCCGGCCCAGCCGCTGAAGATGGCCTCCACCGGCGGCTCAATGATGCGCGCCAGCGCGGGCTCGCCGATCCAGCCGAGCGCCAGCCCGGCCATCGTGATGCCGAGCTGCGTGGTGGCGATCGAGCTGTCGAGCTTGTTCAGGGCGCGCAGCAGCAGGCGCGCCCGGCCCCGGCCATCGCGGGCGAGCTGCTGGACGCGCGTGCGGCGTACCCCCACGAAGGCGAACTCGGCCGCCACGAACATCGCGTTCACGGCCACGAGCAGGATGACCGACAGCAGACCAATGATGATGAGCGCGGTATCGGACAAGGCAATTCTCCCGGCCACCATCGTACAGCCCGCCGGGAGCCGGGCCGCGCTCTCGCTTCGATCCCGCCAGCGGTCAGGGCCGTGAGTGTGCTACCGCTCGCCGACCCGGCCGCCGCTCGTGCGCCGCTCCTCTCCGGGCTCCCGGGGCGCCTCGGGGTCGGCCGGCGGCGTCCGCTCCCGGAGGTAGAGCACCTCCCCGAGCCCGATGCGCAGGTAGGCGAGCGTCAGCAGGCCCACGCCGCTGATCGTCACGATCACGAGCAGGTGGCTCCCGAAGGCGTACGCCGTCGCCTCACCGGCCGTCGCGCCCGTCGCGCGCAGGAGCTCGATGGCCGCGAATTCGTAGATGCCCAGGTTCGAAGGGAGCACCGTCAGCGATCCCGCGAAGTTCACCGCGACCATCGCCAGCAGATAGCTCCCGAAGGCGATGTCCAGCCCGAAGGCGTACCCGAAGGCGGCGTAGGCGAGCGCTTCGAGCACCCACGCCGCCAGCGCCCAGGCGCCTGCATCGAGGCCCATCTGCAGGCTTCCGAGCGGCCGCAGTCCCTCGACGAAATCCGGGAGCACGGCGTCGAGCGGCCGCCGCAGCCGCTCCGGGAGCCTCCCCAGGACGCGGCGCTGGTCGAGCCCGCGCCCGGTCTCCATCCGTGCGACGAGGACGGTCGCGCCGAGCGCCGCCACCATCACCAGCCCGAGCACGAGCCCGGCGAGCCAGAGCTCGCGCCCGCTGCCGCTCATCAGGGCGAAGCCGGCGAAGAGGATGATGACGAAGCTCACGCCGTCGAGGATGCGCTCGGTCAGCAGCGTTGCGACGATGCCGCTGCGGGGTAGCCCCGTGCGGCGGCTGAGGACCTGCACGCGCAGCACATCGCCCGCGCGGAAGGGAATGACGTTGTTCGTCGCCATCGACGACCAGAACACCGCGAACAGGTCCACCACGGGCGCGTGCCCGACGCACTGCAGGAGCTTCTGCCACTTCACCGCGTGGACGTAGTTCGAGGCGATGAGCAGGGCGACCCCGAGCACCAGCCAGCCGGGCTGCAGGCCGCGGATGACGTGCCAGGCCGCGCGCAGGTCCATCCGCCAGGCGATGAGCGCGATGATCCCGGCGGTGACTCCCCACTGGAGCCACCAGCGCCACGATCGCCAGCCGCGCCGGCGCGGCCCGGGCGGCAACGCACGCTCCTGTGGCGGCGGTCCCGGCACCGGTCCCGGCGCCCTGCGTGTGGGCGTGCTCACCCCACCAGTCTAGGCGAATCCTGCCAACGTTCCTCGTGACAGCCCGCCTAGCCGCACTCCCAATGCCGGATCAGGTCGTTGTGGCCGTGGCAGGCGAGCTCCTGCGAACCCACCTGCAGCCCCACCATGCACACCGCCAGCACGATGGCGAACAGCACCGAATACGCCAGACCCAGCCCGTTCAGCCACTTCCCCAGCGCGAAGCCGGCCACCGCCGCGAACAGCAGCACCCCGCTGTGGAGCCCCAGGTAGAAGAGGTCACGGTCGTCGGCCGTGGTGTCGGCGTCCAGGTGCGACACGTCGATCGTGAGCCGCATGAGCAACAGATAAACGGCCGTCAGCAGCAGGAGTGCGCCGACGGCCGCCAACAGCTGGAGCCAGGGAGGTTTGGCCCGGTGGGGCGCCCCGTACATGGCCGGAATCTATTCCGGCGCGCCGGGCCCGGCAAGCTAGCGGGTCGCAGCCTCCAGCAACTCGATCACCTCGTCGACCGTGGCCACGCGCCAGCCCGCCCAGATGTCGCCCTTCTGCCACTCGAGGTACTTCTCGCGCGCTTGGGCCCGGGCCTGCCTGATCTCGTCTTCGGAGGGCTCGTGGCCCAGCTTCCTGGCGATGCCCTCGGGCGAGGTGTCGCCCAGCACTTCGCGCGTGATGTGAATCTGCTCGTTTGCTAGCTTCGGCCGCTCCGTGAAGTGCCCCAGCTCGCGGTGGTTCTTGTCGTAGAAGATGAACACCGGGATCGACTCGAACTCCCCGTCCTTCAGGTACTCGGCGATCATGTCCTTGTTCTGGTCGCGCTCGAAGAAGCGGAGCTCGATGCCCATGACCTCCGCGATGCGCTGCGCCACGCCCGCGCCCCGGTAGACGTCCGGGCACCAGTCCTCGCCGATGACGACCACGTGGTCCGGTCCGTTCTCCTTCGCGGCGAGCGCCTTCAGCCGGGATTCCTGTTCCGGGCTGATGACCAGGTCCCGGTAGTTCTGTTCGAACAGCTCGCGGTTCCGGATGCCGCTCTCCAGGTACTGCTGGAACGTCTTGCCCTGCGCAAACCGCTCCCTCGTGATTACCGATTCCTTCGCCTGGGTCATGTCTGCGACTCCTTCCTGATACTGCTTTTCGAGCATACCCGCATGGGGTATGCCTCACAACCGCTGCTCCTCAGCCCTCGATCGCCTTCGCCTCGTCCCAGAGCGCGTCGAGCCCCGCCAGATCGAGCTGCTTCAGGTCGATCTCCCGCTCCTTCGCCAGCGCCTCCAGCCGTCCGAATCGCCGGCGGAACTTCTCGTTCGCCCGCCGCAGGGCCTGCTCGGCGTCGATGCCCAGGCGCTGAGCGATGTTCGTGACCACGAACAGCACGTCGCCGAACTCGTCTTCGCGGTCGTTCTCGCTGGCGGCGTGCGCGAACTCCTGCACCTCCTCGACCAGCTTGTCGAGCGGCCCCTCGATATCCGGCCAGTCGAACCCGATGCGCCGTGCCCGCCCCTGGATCGCCTGGCTCGCGGCGAGCGCCGGGAGCGTCGCCGGCACCCCTTCGAGGATCGAACTGCGCGGTTTCTCCTGCTGCTTCAGCGCCTCCCAGTTCTGGTACACCTCTTCGGCCGTGCGCGCGCTCCCCTCGCCGAAGACGTGCGGATGGCGCCGCACCAGCTTCCGCGCGATGTGCTCGGTGACGTCGCCGAACCCGAACGTCCCTTCGCGCACCCCGACCGCCGCGTGCATGAGCACCTGTAGGAGCACGTCGCCCAGCTCCTCGGTGAGGCGCGCCCTGTCGCCCGCGTCGATCGCCTCCAGCGCCTCGTAGCTCTCCTCGAGCAGGTGCGGACGGAGGCTCTCGTGCGTTTGCTCGCGGTCCCACGGGCAGCCGTCCGGCGCATTCAGCCGTTCGACGATCGCCGCCAGCCCATCGAAGCGCCGGACGTCCTCGATGGCGGCGATCGCGGGCACGAACACGCAGTCCAGGTAGCTCGCCGCCTGGTGGTCGAGCTCGGCGAGCGGGACCTCGCGCACCTGCTCCTCAGCGGTGCCCACGGCCCGCAGCACCGTCACCCGGTGGCCGGCGGGGTAGATCTCCAGCAGCGCCAGCTTCAGCGCCGTGCACGTATCGCGGTCGAACACCTGGCTCACGAGCGCCGGGCGCTGCGCGTCGATGCGCAGGTCGAGCGCATCGCAGAGCTGGACGCCGCCGAAGTCCACGCCGAGCGCCACGGCGGCTGCGTCCACGAAGCTCACCGCCGGGTACACGCGGACCTCCATCTCCTCGTCGCGCGCCGCCTGCCGCAGTCCGGACACGGTTCGTTCGGCCACGAGCGGATGCCCCGGCACGGCGAACACCAGGTCACCGCCTCGGCCCGCCTCCACCACCCGGCGCACGACCGCTTCGTACACCTCGTCGAACGACTGCGCGCCCTGGTACAGGTCGTCGCAGGATGGAAACCGGCCCTCCGGGTCGATCGCCGCCACGGTCGGATGGTGACGGGTGCGCAGCAGCACCGGCAGGCCGCCTTCCAGCAGCGCTCGCGCCTGCGCCGTCAGGAGCTCCGGGCTCCCGGGCCCCAGCCCGACAACGTGGATCGTCACCGGCCCTCCATCGCGCTGCTCACTCGAGCGGGACAATACCGCGCGAACGCAGCGCCGTGATGTACGTCTCGACGTAATGCGTGGCCGACGCGCGCCACGAGTAGTCACGCGCCATGCCATTCTGCCGGAGCTTCTGGAACGTCGGCGGGTCGCGGTATGCGATCACCGCCCGCTCGAAGGCGCCCGCCACGCCGTGCGTGCTGAATTCGTCGAACAAGAACCCGGTCGCCCCATCCGGGTGTTCGTCCAGGTCGAGGATGGTGTCGCCCAGCCCGCCCGTGCGCCGCCCGAGCGGCACGGCCCCGTAGCGCATCGCGATGAGCTGGCCGAGCCCGCACGGCTCGTACCGCGAGGGCATCAGGAACAGGTCGACGCTCGCGTAGATCCGCCGGGCGAGCCCTTCGTCGAACCGCTGGATGGTGCGCACCGAATCGGGGTGGGCCGCCTGCAGCCGCGTCAGCTCCTGTTCGAGCCACGCGTCCCCGGTGCCGAGCACCACCAGCTGCGCGTGCGCGGCGAGCATATCGGGCAACGCCTGCAGGACGATGTCGACGCCCTTCTGCTCCGTCAGCCGCGTAACCATCCCGCAGAGCGGCCCGTCCGTCTCCGGGAGCTCCAGCTCCTTCAGCAGCGCCGCGCGGTTCACCGGCCGCTCTTCCAGGCAGCTCATGTCGAACTGCCGCACGACGTGCGGGTCGGTGCGCGGGTTGTAGACGTCGTAGTTGAGCCCGTTGAGGATGCCGCCCAGCTTCGCTTCGCGAAGCTGCAGCAGCTCATCGAGCCCCTCGCCGAACTCCTGCGTCAGGATCTCCCGGGAGTACGCCGGGCTCACGGTCGTGATCATGTCGCTGTAGTAAATGGCCTGCGACAGGTAGTCGTTCAGCTCGTCGGGGCCGCGATAACGCAGGTTGTGGATGGTGAGCACCGAGGCCACGCCGCGGAGCACCGGGTGCCCCCAGGCCAGGTTCCGCAGCGCGAACGCGAGCGGCGCCGTGTGCCAGTCGTTGAGGTGGATGATGTCCGGCGTCCACTCCTCTTTGGTGAGCATCTGGATGATGGTCCGGCAGAAGAACTGGTAGCGGAGCAGGTCGTCGGCTTCGCCATAGACCCGTTCGCGCCCGAAGTAGTGGTCATCGAGCAGCAGGTCGACCGGCACGCCGCCCACGCCCTCGGCCGTGGCGATCTCCACCCGCCGGTCGCGCCCGGGCAGCGGGACCACCAGCTCGCGCCGTTCCATTGCCTCCTTGTGCGCATGCAGCGAAGACTTGTGGCACGGCGTGACCACGCGGATTTCGTGGCCGAGGTCCAGCAGCCGCGGCGGCAGCGACGCCGCCACGTCGGCCAGCCCTCCCACCTTCGAGAAGGGGTCCACCTCCGCCGAACAGAACATAATTTTCATCGCGCTCCATCCATTCCCAACGTGTCGGCCTCGCTACCCGCGCGCACTGGCGCGCCGCTGTCCCGGGGGCTCATCGCCGGACCTGCGCGAAGGCCGGGCTGGGCCGGTAGAGGCCGGGATCGATCGCCGGGAACGGGTTGTCGAGCTCCAGCAGCTCCGCCACCAGCGCGTCGAGCTGCGGGTCCTGCTGTTCGATGGCGTCAGCCAGCCGGTCGAACCGCTCCCGATGGCTCTCGAAGCGCTCGACCGCGTAGTCGTGCGCCTGCCCCGTCGTCATCAGGAACTGCCAGTCCGACGACTGCAGCAGCAACAGCTCGCGCGCGAGCTGTTTCGTGGCGTCGGTCGTCGCGCGCAGCAGCGTTTCTGCGCGATCCTGCCGCGCCCGGATTTCCGGCCACGTCCATTCGGTCTCGCCGTTGAGCCACGTGCGGTGGTCGCCACCGCTCCCCCACGACCCCTCCGGCAGCGCGATGGACTCGCGCACGGGCGTCCGCGTGACGTAGTCGCCCGCGGTAACGAGCTCGATGTTCGGGTCGGCGGCCGCCCCGCGGATCACCGATTCGAGCCACGTCACGCCTTCGAGCCACCAGTGCCCGAACAGCTCCGTGTCGTACGACGCCATCACGATGCCCGGCTCGCCCGCACCGGCCCGGTACGCTGCGAGCTCGTCCATCACCACGCCGCGGAAGTGGTCCGCGTGCTGGCGGGCCATCCCCGCCGCCGCCTCCGGGTCGTACAGGTCCTTGTCGCCGAGGTCGACCCGCGGCCCGGTCACGCGCCAGTAGTGCAGTCCGCTCCGCTCGTCCTTCTTATGGAACTCGCGGTAGAGCCCGTCACCGGGGTACCCGTGCGCCGCCGACCACACCTGCATCCCGCTGCGCTCGTTGCGCGCCAGCACCGCCACGTCCGAATCGCCCACGTGATACGCCCGGAAGGTGGTGCCGTGCGTGCCCACCACCTCGGCGGTCTGTTCGATGGGAATCTCCGGCTCGAGCTCACCGTACAGCCCCATCACGCCGCCGAGCGCCTTGCCGCGCGCGTGCCCGCCGGTCACCAGGTGCGTCTCCACGAAGAACACCTTAATGCCCGCCTCCTCCAGGTACCGTTCGAGGCCCGGCTTATACGCGCACTCCGGTAGCCAGAACGACCGCGGCTGGCGGCCGAAGTTCCGCACGTGCGACTGCACGCCGGTCTGCACCTGGAAGCGCACCGCCGATTCGTTGTCCAGCAGCGGCAGGTAGCCGTGGGTCGCCGCGCAGGTCGCGACCTCGATGTGCCCGCTCGCCTCGAGTTCCCGGAACGCCGCCAGCACGTCGCCCCGCAATTCGCGCTCGAAGAAGTCTCTGATCGCCTCGTAGCGCCGGAGATGGAACTCTGCGGTCGTGTGGCGCTGCCCGAGGTCGAGCCGGAACCGCTCGACATCGTCCGCCGCGCGCTGGATGCGGCTCTCCAGGTACTCGCGGAAGTGCGCCCGCATCAGCGGGTCGCCCATCTGCTCCGCGAGGATCGGCGTGACGTTGATGGTCACCCCGAGCGAGCCATCGACGTCGGCGGCCAGTCCCCGGAACGCCCGCAGCAGGGGCAGGTAGCACTCCAGCATCGCCTCGTGGAACCACTCCTCGCCATGGGGCCACCGCCCCGCCAGGCGGCAGTACGGCAAATGCGTGTGCAGGACAATGTTCAGGCTTCCGGTCGGCACTGCGTTGCTCCTTTCAGGCCCAGTAGACCAGGCCCAGGTCCATGGCGTTGTGGAGGTCCTGGTGCTGCGGCACGATCCGCACCACGTACCCCACGCGGCCACTCATCTCCGGGTCGAACGTTCCCGCAAACCGCGAGATGCCGTCGTTCTCCATGCCTTCGAACTCCAGCAGCGCGGTCGCTTCACCCTGGAATTCGCCGCCCATCCCTGTCACGCCGTACACCGCCTCGACGCGCACGTCGCCGGGCTGCAGCTGCCCGAGCGATGCCTGCACCGTCACGCGCACCGGCTTCCCTTCGGCCGAATGCCCGCCCGCGTCGTCGCCAACCGAGTACACGGCCAGCTGCGGCCACGCGGCGCGCACCCGCTCGACCCATGCCTGCAGTTCGCGCGCCGCCGCGCTGCCGTGCTCCCGCAGCCGCGCCCATCTCTCGGCGGCGGGCGCATAGGCCTGCTGCGCGTACTCCGTCACCATGCGGTGCGTCGAAAACTGCGGGGCGAACGTCGCGATGCTGCGCTGCGCCATCTCCAGCCAGCCGTGCGGGAGCCCGTCGGCGTCGCGCGTGTAGAACAGCGGCGCAACCTCGCTCTCCAGCAGGTCGTAGATCGACTCCGCGTCGAAGGCGTCCTGGATCTCCGGGTCGTCGTCGACGCGGTCGCGGCCCACCTGCCATCCGAGCCCGGGCCGGTACGCCTCCGCCCACCAGCCATCGAGCACGCTCATGTGGAGCGCCCCGTTCGCGACTGCCTTCATGCCGCTCGTGCCGCTCGCTTCGAGGGGCCGAAGCGGGGTGTTCAGCCACACGTCGCAGCCGCCAACCAGCGCTCGCGCCAGTTCCACGTCGTACTTTTCGAGCACTACCAGCCGGTCGCGGAACTCCGGCCGCCGGCTGTGCGTCACCACCTCGCGGATGAGCTGCTTGGCGGGCTCGTCCCGCGGGTGCGCCTTGCCGGCGAAGATGAACTGCACCGGCCGGTCGGGGTTGTTGACGATCCGCGCCAGCCGCTCCGGGTCGCGGAACAGCAGCGATGCCCGCTTGTAGGCCGCGAACCGCCGCGCGAACCCGATGGTCAGCACGTCCGGGTCGAGCACCCGGCCGGTCATCGGGTTGACGCTCGTCAGGCCACGCCGCGCCGAGCTGTCGCGATGCTGTTCGCGCGCCCGCTGGATGAGCCGTTGCCGCCCGCGCTGGCGCGCATCCCAGAGCCGGTCGTGCGGGATCTCCTTCACCTTCTCCCAGACGCCGGGCCGCGTGGGGTCGTCCCGCCATTGGGGGCCGAGGTACTCGTCGTACAGCTCGCCCATGTCGTGCGCGACCCAGGTCGGCAGGTGCACCCCGTTCGTGATCGACGTGATCGGGATTTGCTCCACGGGCAGCTGCGGCCACGCTGCCTCCCACAGGTTCCGCGACACGCTCCGGTGCAGCCGCGAAACGGCGTTCCGATAGCCGCTCATGTGCAGCCCGAGCAGCGCCATCGAAAACGGCTCCCCGTCGTCGTCCGCGTTCATCCGCCCCAGCCCGAGGAACTGGCGGTCGGTCAGGCCCATGGCGGTGTAGTACTTCGAGAGGTAGCGCGTGACGAGCTCCGGCGCGAAGAGGTCGATGCCCGCCGCCACCGCGGTGTGCGTGGTGAACACTGTCGCCGCCGAGACCGGCCAGCGCGCTTCCTCGAAGCTCATGCCCGTCTCTTCCATCAGCGTCCGCGCGCGCTCCACGCCGAGCAGCGCCGAGTGCCCTTCGTTCATGTGGCACACCGCCGGCCGCAGCCCGAGCGCCCGCAAGGCCCGCACGCCGCCGATCCCCAGCAGCATCTCCTGCTGAATGCGCGTTTCGATGCCACCCCCGTACAGCCGCGCGCCGAGCGCCCGGTCTTCGGGCGAGTTCATATCGACGTCCGTGTCGAGCAGGTAGAGCGGCGTTTGCCCCACCTCCAGCCGCCACACCCCCAGCCAGACGTCGCGGTCCGGGAACGGCACACGCACGTTCAACGGCAGGCCGTCGGCGTCCCGCTCGCGCACGAGCGGCTGCTGGCTCACGTCGATGTCCTGGTACTCCTCCGTCTGCCAGCCGTCGGGCGCCAGCACCTGCTGGAAGTACCCCTGCCGGTAGAGCATCGAAACGCCCACCAGCGGGATCCCCAGGTCGCTCGCCGACTTCAGGTGGTCGCCGGCCAGCACGCCAAGCCCGCCCGAGTACACCTGAAGGCTTTCGGTCAGCGCGAATTCGAACGAGAAGTACGCCACTACGTCCCGCTCGCTGGTGTGGGGGATCCGCAGCTGTGGCGGCCGCTGCATGTACGCCTCGAACCCGCGCGCAACGTGGTTCAGGTGCGCCACGAATGCCTCGTCGGCCGCGAACCGCGCGAGTTCGGCTGGCGGCACCAGCTGCAGGACCCGCACCGGATTGTGCCCGCTCGATTCCCACAGCGGCCCGCCCAGCCGCTCGAACAGCCGGGCGGCGTCGGTGTTCCACGTCCAGTAGAGGTTCCGCGCGAGGGTGCGCAGGGGTTCGAGTGCGGGGGGAAGGACGGGTTCGACGATGAACGTCCGTGTGGCTCGAAGCTGCATACCCGGCCATTGTATCGCCGCGGGTGTTGCGGGTTTCCTAACCACGCGTATTCATCGTTCAGGTGGCATCGCAGTGCGATGGAACCTTCACGTTGTCCGCACTCGCCACCCATGGAACCATGCAACAAAGCGGCGTGTTTCGCACGCTGCTCCAACTTCGCTCGCAGGGCAGCCCCGCACATGGCCTTTCGCGCCATCCTGTTCGACGTCGGCGATACCCTCTGGCACGGCCGCGATGCCCCGCCCGCCGCTGAGTTTCGCCGTATGGCCGCCGAACGTGCCGCCGAGCAGCTTCGCGCCTTCGGCTGCGCCGCCGCCGACCCCGCGCTTGTCGCGCGTACCGCCTGGGACGCCATGGAACAGGCCATGCGCGACGCCCGCGCCGGCGACCTCGCCGAACCCGACTACGGCCTCGTCGCCCAGCGCGCCCTCTGCGGTCTCGGGCTGTCGCTCACCCGCGACCAGGCCGCCGAACTGCTCGAAGCGACGTACATCTCCGGCATCGAAGGGGGAAAGGCGCCCTTCCCCGATGCCCGCGCGGTGCTCGATGAACTTCGCCACCGCGGCTTCCGCCTCGCGACCGTCACGAACCGTGCGTTCGGGGGCGAACGTTTCCGTGCCGACCTCCGCGATGCGGGCCTCGGTATCGGCTGGGACGCCGAGGCGGTCTCCGTCGAGGTCGGCTACTTGAAGCCGCACCCGGCCCTGTTCGAATACGCGCTCGGCCAGCTCGGCCTTGGGCCGCAGGACGCGCTCGTCGTCGGCAACTCGCTCGCCGAGGACGTCGCCGGCGCCCACGCGGTGGGGATGAAGGCGGCCTGGCGCCGGTGCGCACCCGACGCCGACGCCGTGGAACCGGATTTCATTTTCGACGAGCTGACCGAACTGCTCGACATCCCGGAGCTGAGGAGGCCCGCCCTGTGAGCACCGAACAACGCCAGTGGGGCGGTCGGTTCGAAGGCGACATGGACGCCCTTACCCGCGACTACACCGCCGGCGCCGACCGCGACCTCTACGAGTACGACATCGCCGGCTCCATCGCCCACGCGCGCATGCTCGGCCGCACCGGCATCATCTCCAGCGCCGATGCCGAAGCCATCATCTCCGGCCTCGGCGCCGTCCTCGAAGACTTCCGCGCCGGCCGCGTGACCTGGCAGCCCGAGCTCGAAGACATCCACACCCACGTCGAGGTCCTTCTCCGCGAGAAGATCGGCGAGCCTGCCGGCCGCCTTCACACCGCGCGCTCCCGCAACGACCAGGTCTCCCTGCTCAACCGCATGCTCGTGCGCCAGCTCTGCGACGACGCCGCGGCGGCGGCCAGCAGCCTCGCCGGCGTGCTCTGTGACCTCGGCGAGCGCCACGCGGCCGACCCCATGCCCGGCTACACGCACGTCCAGCGGGCGCAGCCCATCACCCTCGGCCACCACCTCCTCGCCTACGGCGAGATGCTGCTCCGCGACCGCGATCGCTTCCGGGAGTGCCGCGCCCGCGCCAACGTCATGCCCCTCGGCTCCGGCGCGCTCGCTGGCTCGCCCTACCCGCTCGACCGCGAGATGGTTGCTCGCGAGCTTGGCTTCGACGCCATCTCCCGGAACAGCGTCGACGCCACCGCCGACCGCGACTACGCCGTGGAGTTCCTCGCCGCCTGCGCCATCACGCAGATGCACCTCTCGCGTTTCGCCGAAGAGATCGTCCTCTGGGCCTCGGCGGAATACGGCTTCGTGCGCCTCCCCGATGCCTTCGCCACCGGCTCCAGCATCATGCCCCAGAAGAAGAACGCCGATGTCGCCGAGCTCGCCCGCAGCCGCACGGGCCGTGCATACGGCGAGCTCATGAACCTGCTGACGAACCTCAAGGGCCAGCCGCTCGCCTACAACCGCGACCTCCAGGAAGACAAGCCGGCCATCCTCAACGCCGCCGCTGCCGTTATCCCGAGCCTCACCATCTTCGCCGCGATGGTCCCCGCGCTGCACTTCAACCTCGACCGCATGCGGGCGGCCGCCGGCGCCAACTTCTCGCTCGCCACCGATATCGCCGACTACCTGGTGCGCAAGGGGCTTCCCTTCCGCGACGCCCACGCGGTTGTCGGGGGCCTCGTGCGCGAAGCCGAAAAGCGCGGCTGCGAACTGAACGAGCTTCCCTTCGAGACCTACCAGGCCGCCAGCCCCCTCTTCGAGCGCGACATCCTCGACCTCGACGTCGACTCCGCCCTGGCGGCGCGCGACATCCCCGGCGGGACCGCGCCCGCCCGCGTCCGCGCGGCGGCTGCCGAGCTTCGCGCCCTTCTCTAGACGCTTCTGCGAGGCCTCCCTGGCGATACTTCCCGGGTGAAGCGGACTGACGTTCCCCCTCCCGCCCGCGAACGGCGCTCCGGGCGCTGGGCCGTCGGGCTGCGGCGCATGGGCCGGCCGCCGGGCGTCTCGAAGGAAGACGCCCCGAACGTCGAGGGCCGGGAAGCGCTCGGGCCGCCCTCCGGCTTCGGCCAGCTCTGGGAGAAGCGCTACCGCGCACCCATCTCCGCCGACATCTCCGCACTCGACCTCATGGCGTTCTGGAAGGGCCACTTCGAGGAGATGTGGCCCCCCGACCATCGCTACTTCCGCGGCGTCGCGGGCCTCGACCCCGGCGAGGTCAGCGCCATCGATATCCCCGTTCCCGGCGGGACTCGCCTCTCCTCCGGTGTCGCCGTCCTCCACACCGGCGAAACATCGTTCACCCTCGTCACCGCCCGCGGCCACATGTTCGCCGGCTGGATCACCTTCAGTGTCGAAGCCGACCCCGGCGCCCTCACCGCGCAGGTGCTCGTGAACATGCGCGCCAGCGACCCGCTCTACGAGCTCGGCCTGCGCTTTGGCGGCCACGACCGCGAGGACTGGTTCTGGTCGTACACCCTCCGCGAGCTTGCCCACCACTTCGGCGAGCACCCTCACGTCGCCGTGCGCCGCCGCCTCGAAGACCGCCATCGCCGCTGGTCGGCCATCACGAACGTCTGGTACAACGCCTGGGCGCGCACGCTCGTGCACCGCGCCACCCGCCCCGTGCGCCAGCTCCCCGGGGCCTTCCGCCGGCGAGACTGAGCCTCTCCCGCGAGCCTACAATCGCCCCACCTTCTCCCCGGAGCGCCGCATGCCCGCACTCACTACCGCCGAACGCGATGCCCTGCTCACCCAGCCCGGCATCCTCTGCCGCATCGCCACCCTCCGCGCCGACGGCGCCCCGATGGTCACGCCCGTCTGGTTCATCTACGAAGAGGGCAAGGTCTGGGTCACGCCCCGCAAGCACTCCAGCTGGCTCGCGAACCTCCGCCGCGACCCTCGCGTCGCGATCACCATCGACGAAGAGGCCCACCCCTACCGCAAGATGACCGTCGAAGGCGCCGCGCAGCTTGTCTACGAGATCGGTCGCGATGCCGAATGGCGCGACCGCTACCGCCGCATCTGCCTCCGCTACATCCCGCCCGCGGGCGCCGACCGCTACATCCAGGAGACCATCGATCAGCCGCGCGCGCTCTTCGCCATCCCGCTCGAAGGCTCGAAGGTACAGACCTGGCGGATGCCCGTGCAGGGCGAGGAGTTCCGAGGCATCTGGCACGACCGCTACTACGTCGAAGGTTCGAAGCTCGCCCGCTGATGCCGTTCGATCGTCGCGGGTTCGCTCCCTAAGCTGAACCCGTGCCCCGCCGCAAGAAGTACCCGAAAGTCGAAGGCTTCCCCCAGCCCGGAGACGCCGTCACCGTCCGCGCCGAATCCATCGTGTTCGGCGGTTCCGCCCTCGCCCACCTCGACGATGGCCGTGTCGTCTTCGTCGCCTACGCCGTTCCCGGCGAGCGCGTCCAAGCCACCGTCGAACGCGTCCACCACGACTACATCGAAGCCGTCACCACCACGGTCCTCGAACCGTCGCCCGACCGCGTGGAGCCGCCCTGCCCGGTGTTCGGCGAATGCGGCGGCTGCCAGCTCCAGCACATGACCTACGAGGCCCAGCTCGCCGCCAAGGAAGCCGTCGTCCGCGAACAACTCCGCCGCATCGGCCACCTCGACGACGCTGTCGTCCAGCCGATCGTAGGCGCCGCCCACCCCTGGGCCTACCGCAACCACGTGCGCTTCTCGACCGGCCGCAAGTTCGGCGATGTCGGCTTCATCAGCCGCCGCGGCCGTGGCCTCCTGAAGATCGACTGCTGCCCGATCGCCGAGCCGTTCGTGAACGAGCTCCTCCCGCGGCTGCAGGGCCACGGCGCCGGGCTCCATCAGATCCAGGTTCGCACCAGCCGCCAGACCGGCGAGTACCTGGTGAACCCCGCGGTGCCCGGCGTCGACGTCGAGACCGGCCAGCGGTGGTACACCGAGGAGCTCGGCGGCAAGCGCTTCCGCGTCAGCGCCTCCGCATTCTTCCAGGTGAACCACGACCAGGCCGAACAGATGGTCCGCCTCGTCGGCGAAGCCCTCCCCGAACAAGGCCGCCTGCTCGTCGACGGTTTCGCCGGCGTCGGCACCTTCGCGGTGCTCTTCGCCGAACGCTTCGGCCGCGTCATTGCCATCGAAGAATCGAACAGCTCCGCGCGCGACTCGGCGGTGAACCTCGAAGAGGCCCCGAACGTCGAGATGCGCGTCGGCAAGGTCGAAGACGTCCTGCCGCTGCTCGAAGTTACCCCCGATGCCATCGTGCTCGATCCGCCGCGCCCCGGCTGTGCGCCTCCCGTCCTCGAAGCGATCGCTCGCTTCCGCCCGACGCGCGTTGTCTACGTGTCGTGCAACCCCGCGACCCTCGCCCGCGACCTTCGCGTGCTCGCCGACGCGGGCTACGCCCTGCGCACCGTCACCCCGCTCGACATGTTTCCGCAGACCGGCCACATCGAATGCGTCGCCGCCCTCGAGCTCGCGGACACGGGTGTCTCCTGATGCCGCGCATCATCCTCGCGTCCCAATCCCCTCGCCGCCGCGAACTGCTCGCCGCCCTCGTCGAAGACTTCGAGGTGCTCCCCTCCCGCATCGACGAACCACTCACCGGCGACCCGGACGCCGACGCCCTCCGCCTCGCCACCGACAAGGCGCGCGAGGTCGCGGCCGGAAGCCCGGGTGCCATCGTCATCGGCGCCGATACCGTCGTCCACGACGGCCAACGCGCCTACGAAAAGCCCGCGGACCGCGCCGATGCCATCGCCATGTGGCATGCCCTCCGCGGGCGCGCACATCGCGTCCTCACGGGCGTCGCCGTCATCGCGAACGGCCAGCTGCACGCCGGCGTCAGCACCGCCCGCGTTACCCTCAGCGCCCTCTCCGACGAAGCCATCGAGCGCTACGCCGACAGCGGCCGCCCGATGGACAAGGCCGGCGGGTACGCCATCCAGGACGAGGACGTCCCCACCGTCGCACGGCTCGATGGCTGCTACTGCTGCGTCGTCGGTCTGCCGCTCTGGCGGCTCGCCGGCCTCCTCCGCGAAGCCGGCATCGAACCTCGCGAGCCATCGGCCACCTTCGCGCGCTGCGCCGCCTGCCCCGAGCGTCCGGGCGCATCGCATCCCCCGGACGCCAGCGCGTAGAATCGCCCGAAACTGCCCCGGAGGATGCCATGGCCCAGCTCGAACGCGACGGCGTCACCATCTACTACGAAGACCACGGCAGCGGCTTCCCCATCCTGCTCACCCACGGCTACAGCGCCACCGCCCAGATGTGGCGCGGCCAGGTCGCACCGCTCACCGCGAACTACCGCCTCATCACCTGGGACATGCGCGGCCACGGCCAGACCGACAGCCCCGATGACCCCGCCGCCTACTCCGAAGCCGCAACCGTCGACGACATGGCCGCCATCCTCGACCACCTCGGCATCGACCGCGCCGTGATCGGCGGCCTTTCGCTCGGCGGCTACATGTCGCTCGCCTTCAACCTCAAGTACCCGCAGCGCACCGCCGCCCTGATGCTCTTCGACACCGGCCCCGGTTACAAAAACCCGGTCGCTCGCGAAGGCTGGAACCGCACGAGCATAGCCCGTGCCGAAGCGTTCGAGTCGAAGGGCCTCGCCGCCCTCGGCGGTGGCGCCGAGGGCCGCATCGCGCAGCATCGTTCGGCCCAGGGCCTCGCCCACGCCGCCCGCGGGATGCTCGCCCAGTTCGATAGCCGCGTGATCGAATCGCTGCCCGATATCAAGGTTCCCACGATGGTGCTCGTCGGCGAAAAGGATGAGCCCTTCATCGGCGGCTCCCAGTACATGGCCGCGAAGATCCCCGCTGCCAGGCTCGTCACCCTCCCCAACGCCGGCCACGCCGCGAACATCGACCAGCCCGCCGCCTTCAACGAAGCCGTCCTCGGCTTCCTCGGCTCGCTCGACCTGCATTGATGTTCCGCACCACGCTCTCGGTGCGGACCACCGCCCGGGAGGAGCTCATCGATGTCACCGGCCAGGTACGCGCGGCCGCCCGCGAAAGCGGCCGCGCGCAGGGCATCGTCACGGTCTACGTCCCGCACACCACCGCCGCCGTCACCATCAACGAGAACGCCGACCCCGACGTCCAGCACGACCTGCTTGCCTGGCTCCGGCGCCTCGTCCCACCCGACCCCTCCTTCCGCCACGCCGAAGGCAACAGCGACGGCCACATCAAGTCCTCGCTCATCGGCGTCACGGCCCAGGTGCCGCTCGTTGATGGCGAACTCCTGCTCGGCCGCTGGCAGGGCATCTACTTCTGCGAATTCGATGGGCCCCGCCTTCGCCAGCTCGAAATCATCGTTGCCTGAAGCTCGTCAGCCCGCGGCTTGTTAGAGTTGACGGCATGGACGATGCCAATTCCTCAACCCGTACTGAACACGACGCGATCGGATATTTCGAAGTCCCCGCCGATGCCTACTACGGCATCGACACCGCCCGCGCGGCGGAGAACTTCCCCATCAGCGGCCTGCGCTTCCCCCGGCCTTTCATCCGCGCCATCGGCCAGATAAAGCGCGCCGCGGCCTTCACCAACCGCGACCTCGGCTTCCTCGACAACGAGAAGGCGGACGCCATCGCACAGGCCGCCCAGGAAGTCGTCGACGGCAAGTGGGACCACGAGTTCGTGGTCGACATCTTCCAGACCGGCTCCGGCACCTCGACCAACATGAACGCCAACGAGATCATCGCCAACCGCGCGAACGAGCTCCTTGGCGGCGGCCCGAAGGGCACCTACAACCCGGTCCACCCCAACGACCACGTCAACCGTGGCCAGTCCTCGAACGACGTCATCCCCACCACCATGCAGTTCGCGGCGCTGGTCGAAATCCAGCACCGGCTCCTCCCCGCGGTCTATCGCCTCGAATCCGCCCTCCAGAAAAAGGCCACCGAGTTCGACCCGGTCGTGAAGACGGGCCGCACGCACCTGATGGACGCCACGCCCATCCGCCTCGGCCAGGAGTTCCTGGGCTACGCGGGCCAGGCCGAACGCGCGCGCCGCCGCCTCACCCTCGCCGCCGACGCCCTGCGCGAAGTGCCGCTCGGTGGCACCGCCGTCGGGACCGGCGTGAATTCGCACCCCGAATTCGCCGCCCGCACCCTCGCCTACGTCTCCGAGTGGGAGCGTGTCCAGCTTCGCGAAACCACGAACCACTTCCAGGCGCAGAGCACCATCGACGCCGTCGTCGAGGCCTCGGGCCACCTGCGCACCGTCGCCGTCTCGCTCGTGAAGATCGCCAACGACATCCGGCTTATGGGCAGCGGCCCCCGCGCCGGCCTCTACGAGCTCGCCCTGCCCGCCCTCCAGCCCGGCAGCTCGATCATGCCCGGCAAGGTGAACCCCGTGATCCCCGAGGCCGTCGTACAGGTTGCCGCCCAGGTCGTCGGCAACGATGCCACCATCGGTATGGCAGGCCAGTGGGGGTTCTTCGAGCTCAACACCATGTTCCCGGTGGCCGCGCACAACCTGCTGCAGTCCATCGAGCTGCTCACCAACGCCTGCTCCGTCTTTGCCTCGAAGTGCATCGAAGGGCTCCAGGCCACCGAAAACGGCCCGCGCATGGTCGAAGAGGGGCTCAGCATCGCCACCCCGCTCGCCCCGGTCATCGGTTACGACCGCACCGCCGAGCTCGCGAACGAAGCCTTCCGCACCCGCAAGACCATCCGCCAGATCGCCCTCGAACAGCACCTCCTCGACGAGGCCGAACTCGACCGCGTCCTCGACGCCCGCAAAATGACCGGCCGCTAACACCGCCCGCCCCCACCTTCCTCGTCCGCGAGGGAGGTGGGGCGGGGCACCTCAAGAGTCGCGGCCCACCGCGGCCGCTGGATGTTCGGGTAGTGCCCGGTGCCCGGTGCACTGAGACGTGGCGAGTACCGAGCTCAGGAGTCGCGGCCCACCGCGGCCGCTGGATGTTCGGGTAGTGCCCGGTGCCCGGTGCCCGGTGCACTGAGACGCGCCGAGCACCGGCAGGAGTCCCGGCCCACCGCGGCCGCTGGATGTTCGGGTAGTGCCCGGTGCCCGGTGCCCGGTGCCCGGTGCACTGAGACGTGGCGGGTACCGAGCCCAGGAGTCGCGGACCACCGCCGCCGCTGGATGTTGGCTCCCACCGCCCCCTCCCGGACGTTAGGTCCAACGACACCCTCGTCAGTACCGCGACCGATAGGGAGCGCCCGGCATCAGGCGTGCCCACCCCCTCCCACGTTGCCCGGCCCCCATGTCCCCACCGGAATCGGCAATCGGCAATCGCCAATCGCCAATCCCACCGGCACCGGGCACCGGGCACTGGGCACTGGGCACTCGCTACTCGCTACTCGGTACTCGGTACTCGGCACTCGGTCCTCGGTCCTCGGTACTCCTAGGGCGGCTTCGGCGGCCCCTCCAGCAGCTGCTGCACCGGCGCCGGACTCTCCCGCAGCGCCGGGTCCACCTTGTAAATCGCATACGGCCCCGACCGGTACACCTCGGTCAGACCGTCCATGTGCTGGAGCCGCGAGAGCCCTTCCGCCGTCCCGTGGAGACGCTCCTCGGTCCCCACCACGATGTACGACACGTTGTACTTCCGGATGTACTCCCGCGCCGACTCCTCATCGCCCGCCCGGTAGAACACCGTCGTATCCAGCCTCCGCTCCTGCACCAGGCCCGCGTAGACCATCCGGTACGCAATTTCGTGCCAGTCCCACCCGATGACCGATGGCAGCCCCGTGTTCACCGAGATGCGCCCCGTCCAGTGGTAGAGCGGCCCCACCGCCTCGGCGATCACCGGCGAGCCCTTCACGTTCTCCCGCAGCCACTCGATGAGCTCCTTGTCGTCTTCGAGCCGGATGAGCCCGTCGTCGCCGCGGTCCGGCGTGCCCGCGTCCTCGTAGTAGGTCCCGCGGTCCATGTAGGCGAGCCCGTCGAGCGTCGGGTCCGTTTCGGCGAAACGGGCCTCCTGCCGCGCCTTCGTCCCCGACCACAGGTAAATGCTCGCCGAAAACAGCAGAAACGCCGCGAGCGCCGCCCCGGCGTACGCGGGCAGCGTTCGCCCCACGCGTGGCGCCGGCCGCCAGCCGCGCACCGCCCAGAGCGCCCGCCACACGTACCAGCCCGCGTACGCGCTCGCCAGCGCGAACAGCTGCCACGCCTGCAGCCCGAACTTGAACACCGTGTTCATCCGCACGATGTCGTTCTTCAGGTTCACGACGTCGACGCCAGCCGAAATCCCGAACGCCGCCACGAACAGCGCCGTCACGAGCAGCCGCGGGATGTTCCGGTCGCGCGCGCGGTACTCGATCCAGGCCAGGTTCGCGAAGAACAGGATCGCCACGGCGCTCAGCGCTATCGTGGTCAGCCCGAACTGCCATGTGAACGCCGTCAGCCCGGTGAGGAACACCGCGAGCGCGCCGAGCTCCCACCAGCCGGCCACCAGTGCCAGCCCGATGTTCGAGCCGGGCCGGAACCGCCGGGCCGAGAGCTCCTCGTAGCAGCGCAACACCAGGAACGCCGCGGCGAAGGCGAAGAATACGCCGAACTGCGCCACCTGCTGGTTCGCGGGCGTCGTCTCCCGTGCCCGCACGAGCCCCTGCTCGAACACTTCGAAGCGCCCGGTATACGGCGCGAACGCCACGACGAGCACCCCCGCCGCGACCGCGAGGTGCGCCATCGCATTCCACCACCGTTGCTGCCAGCGGCCCTCCGCCAGCATCTGCCCGGCCACGATGCCCGCGGACCCCAGGAGCACGGCGGTCGGGAAGTCCCACGTGTGCACCGTTCGTACGAGCCCGAGCGCGAACCCAAGCAACACCGCCAGCCCCCACGCCTGCGCCCGCAGCCCGCCCACGGCCGAGAACACGTACGCCACCGCAATCGCGATCACGAGTCCGAAGAACGACACGCCCATCAGGTGCGGGTGCAGGTCGGCGAAGAGCAACGACCAGTACGGGAACTCGGTGATGTCGAACGCGGGCGGGTGCACCCGGCTGGCGCGCCACCAGTCGAACGGCGGCAGCGCCATGCCCCGGACCGCCCACTGCCACAGGCCCCCGGCGATCCCAATTCCCCCGGCAATCATCCGCACGAA
>JBLNCO010000153.1:0-2534 GCA_050260715.1 Hyphomicrobiales bacterium
GAGGCAGGTGGGAGAAGGTCATGGGCGATAGATTCGACAAATTCACGGAACGAGCACGACGAGTGCTCACGCTTGCACAGGAAGAGGCCCACCGCTTCAACCACAACTACATCGGGACCGAGCACATCCTGCTCGGTCTCGTGCGCGAGGGCGACGGCGTCGCCGCCAAGGTCCTCGCGAACCTTGGGGTCGAACTCAACAAGGTCCGCTCCGCCGTCGAATTCATTATCGGCCGCGGCGACCGCACCGTCCTCGGTGAGATTGGGCTCACCCCGCGCGCCAAGAAGGTCATCGAGCTCGCCGTCGATGAAGCGCGCCGCCTGAACCACAGCTACATCGGCACCGAACACCTGCTCCTCGGCCTCGTCCGCGAGGGCGAGGGCATCGCCGCCGGTGTGCTCGAAAGCCTCGGTGTGAACCTCGAACGGGTCCGCGCCGAGACTACCCGCATCCTCAGCCAGTCGTCGCCCCAGGCGGCGACCGCCGGTGCGCGCCAGGCGACCCGCACCCCCACCGTCGACCAGCTCGGCATCGACCTCACCCAGGCCGCACGCAACAACCAGCTCGACCCCGTCATCGGCCGGTCGAACGAGCTCGAGCGCGTGGTCCAGATCCTCTCGCGCCGCACGAAGAACAACCCGGTGCTCATCGGCGAGCCGGGCGTTGGCAAGACCGCCATCGCCGAGCTGCTCGCCCAGCGCATCGTCAGCGGCGATGTCCCCGAGACCCTGCAGGGCAAGCGTCTGCTCACCCTCGACATCGGCTCGCTCGTCGCCGGCACGAAGTACCGCGGCGAATTCGAAGAGCGGCTCAAGAAGGTCATCGAAGAAATTAAGGGCGCAGGCAACTGCATCCTCTTCATCGACGAGCTGCACATGCTCGTGGGCGCCGGCGCCGCTGAAGGCGCCGTCGACGCCGCGAACATCCTCAAACCGTCGCTCGCCCGTGGAGAGCTCCAGTGCATTGGGGCAACCACGCTCGATGAGTACCGCAAGCACATCGAGCGTGATGCAGCCCTCGAACGGCGCTTCCAACCGATCATCGTCGAGGAGCCGTCGGTCGAAGAAACCGTCGAAATCCTCAAGGGCATCCGCCCGCGCTACGAAGAGCACCACAAGCTGAAGATCAGCGACGCCGCCCTTTCCGGCGCCGCCGAGCTCTCCGCGCGCTACGTGATCGACCGGTTCCTGCCCGATAAGGCCATCGACCTCATCGACGAAGCGTCGAGCCGCGTGCGCATCCGCCGCGCAGCCACGCCGCCTTCGCTCAAGGAGGCCATGAAGGGCCTCGAAAGCCTGCGCCGCGAAAAGGAACAGGCCATCGCCGCCCAGCAATACGAATACGCCGCCGAACTTCGCGACCGCGAGCTCAAGCTCCAGGAGAAGATCGGTGAGATGGGCGACTGGGAGGAAGGCGCCGAAGGCGTCGCCACTCCTGTCGTGACCGACGAGGACATCGCGGAAGTGGTCGCGATGTGGACCGGCATCCCCGTGGCGCGCATCGCCAGCGAGGAAAGCGCTCGCCTGCTCAAGATGGAAGAGTCCCTCAAGAGCAAGGTCATCGGCCAGGACGAGGCGATCGAGTCCATCGCTCGCGCCGTCCGCCGCGCTCGCGCCGGCCTCAAGGACCCGCGCCGGCCCATCGGAGTGTTCCTCTTCGTCGGGCCCACCGGCTCCGGCAAGACGCACCTCGCCCGCCAGCTCGCCGAGTTCATGTTCGATTCCCAGGACAACATGGTGAAGCTGGACATGAGCGAGTTCAGCGAGAAGCACACCGTCTCGCGGCTGGTCGGTGCCCCTCCCGGTTACGTCGGCTACGACGACGGCGGGCAGCTCACCGATACGGTCCGCCGCAAGTCGTACTGCCTCATCCTCCTCGACGAGATCGAAAAGGCGCACCCCGAGGTCTTCAACCTCCTGCTCCAGATCTTCGACGAGGGCCGGCTGACCGACGCCAAGGGCCGCAAGGTCGACTTCCGCAACACGATCCTCATCATGACGTCGAACGTGGCGTCGGACCTGATCAAGCGCGACTCCGGCCTCGGCTTCCAGCGCACCAGCGACGAAGTCCGCAGCCTCGAAGACCGCTACCAGCGGATGAAGGAGAAGGTGCTCAACGAGCTGAAGAACGTCTTCCGCCCCGAGTTCCTGAACCGCATCGATAGCACCGTCGTCTTCCGGCCGCTCAGCGCCGAGGACATCCGCAAGGTCGTCGAGCTCGAACTCGTTGGCGTCACCAACCAGCTGCTCCAGAAGGGGATCACGCTCGAGGTGACGACCGAGGCGAAGGACTGGCTCGGCACGAAGGGCTACGACCAGGTGTTCGGCGCCCGGCCGCTGCGCCGGCTCATCTCCGACACCATCGAGGACCGCCTCAGCGAAATGCTCCTCGGTGGCAGCTTCGGCCCCGGCGACAAGGTCGTTGTCGACCACAAGGAAGGCGAGGACGGGCTCTCCATCGAGACCGTCCGCGAACCCCAGCCGGTCGCGTAAGAGCGCCGGCGTCGAAACACCAACGAAGCGGGGGGGCGCCCC
>JBLNCO010000154.1:0-4989 GCA_050260715.1 Hyphomicrobiales bacterium
ACCCGGCCGCCCGGCTTCGACACGTAACCCTGCCCCTCATCTAACCGTTCGCTCTCGGGACCTCGCGGGCCCGGGCCGCGCTCTCCGGGTTCGTCTGGTAGGCTTCCCTTCACATTCGACCCGGAGGGGGACGATGGCGGACGGCGCGCTGAACGATGTGGTGGTGCTCGAAATTGCGACGGGCGTAGCAGGCCCGTATTGCGGAAAGCTCTTCGCCGACCTCGGTGCACAGGTGGTGAAGGTCGAACCTCCGGGCGGCGACCCGATCCGGAACGAGTACCCGATCGTCAACGGCGAGAGCGCGTTCTTCAACTGGCTTAACGCGAACAAGCTCGGCGTCGAACTCCCATCCGACGACCGCCGGCTGCTCGCGCTCGCCATGCGCGCCGATGTCATCATCCACGACCTGAAGGGCCCGGCGGCGGATGCCCTCGAGACGCAGTTCCGCGAGGCGAACCCGCACGCGGTCATCCTCTCGGTGACGCCCTACGGCCGCAACGGCGAACGGAGCCACTGGCATGCGAGCGCCCTGACCGAGTACGCGACCGGTGGCTTCGGGTACATCGCCGGCGACCCCGCGCGCGAGCCGCTTTCGCTCCCCGGCTACCAGGTCGAGTTCCACGCCGGGCTACACGCCGCGATCGCCGCCATGGCCGGTCTCTGGCACAGCCGCGAAACCGGCGAGGGGCAGCTCGTCGAGGTTTCGCACCAGGAGGCCACGCTCAGCGACCACTGCTGGCTGAGCACCATCTGGACCCACCAGGGCGTGGTCCAGAAGCGAACCGGCGGCCTTTACGCGAAGTGCGCCGATGGCTACGTCTTCCTGTTCAACCTGGTGCCCTACCCGAACCTCTTCGTGCTCATGGAGCGCTTCGACCTGCTCGAAAACGAAGAGCTCCTGATGCCTCTGAACTGGATGGCCCACTTCGTGGACCAGGTGTTCCCGTTGTTCCAGGAGTGGGCAGCGACGCGCACGAAGCAGGAGATTTACCACGCGGCCCAGGAGCTCCGGATCGCCGTGAGCCCCGTGAACACGATGGAAGACGTGGCGAGCAGCGCCCAGCTCGCCGCGCGCGAGTGGTTCGGCGAAGTGCAGGCGGGCGGGCAAACCTTCAAGGCCACCGGCTTCCCCTACAAGCTCAGCGACACCCCCTGCGAGACGCGCCGCCCGGCGCCGAAGCTCGGCGAGCACACCGGCGAGGTGTTCGGCCCTGGCTTCGTATGGGCGAACGCCTCGCACAAGCACCCGCCGCACATCCGCATCGACAGCACGCCGCCGGCTTCGACCGCGCCGCGCGGGCCGCTCGCGGGCATCCGCGTCATCGAGGTGACCGCCAACTGGGCGGGGCCGATCGGCGGCCGGCACCTGGCGGACCTCGGCGCCGACGTCATCAAGATCGAGCTGGCTACCAAGCCCGCCACGCGGGCGCTCATCCACGTCGGCAACGACCTCTGGCCGGAGCACTACCACCGCAGCGGCTACTTCAACAAGCTCAACCGCAACAAGAAGGGCATCTGCCTCGACCTCTCCAAGCCTGAAGGCCGCGAGGCGTTCCTCGCGCTCGTATCGGACGCCGATGTGGTGCTCGAGAACAACGCCGCGCGGGTGATGGGCCAGCTGCAGCTCGACTACCCGGTGCTCAGCCAGGTGAACCCGCGGATCGTGATGTGCTCGATGTCCGGCTTCGGAGCTACCGGCCCGGAGCGCAACTACTCGGCTTACGGCAGCAACATCGAGACCATCAGCGGGCTTTCGAGCATGCTCGGCTACGGCCCCGGCGACTACTACGGCACCGGCAGCTTCTACGCCGACCCCACGGCCGGGAACCACGGCGCCGTGGCCATCATGGCGGCGCTCCACGCCCGCCGGCGAACGGGGCGCGGGCAGTGGATCGACATCGCGCTGCTCGAAGCGGTAGCGCCGTTCTTCGCCCAGCAGTTCCTCGAGTACACGGTCGAAGGGCGCGTGCCGGAGCCGATCGGGAACCGGCACCCGGTCCACTCGCCGCACGGGCTCTACCCGAGCTTCGGGAACGACTGCTGGCTCGCCGTGGCAGTACGCAACGAGGCCGAATGGCAGGCGCTCTGCCGCACGATCGGCCGCGACGACCTGGCGAACGACCCGGGGCTCCAGAGTGCCGAGGGCCGCCGGGCGCGCCACGAGGAGATCGACGCCGCCATTCGCGAGTGGTCGGCCAGCCGCGACCATAACGCCGCCGCGGAGGAGCTGCAGGCGGCGGGTGTGCCGGCAGCGCCGGTGGTGGCGAACTGGGAGCTGGTGAGCGACAACCACCTCCACAGCCGCGGCTTCTACGTCCCGATTTCGCACCCGAAGGCCGGGACGCACTGGTTCCCCGGGTTCGCCTGGCGGTTCACGCGTACCCCGGCCGAGATCTATCGCCCCGCGCCGCTCTTCGCGCAGCACAACCACGACGTGTTCGCCGGGGTGCTCGGCATGACCCCCGAGGAGATCGAGAAGCTCTACGCCTCCGGGGCCACCAACGACGAGCCCATCTTCGCGGCCGGTCCATCGCTGTGAGCGCGCCGGTCCTGGTGCTGGTGCCCGCTGGCGCCGTGGACTTCGATGGGGCGCCGGGTACCTACGTGGAGCGCTACGCCACCGCCGCCGGCGCGGCCCAGGCGCTCGCGTCCGGCACATTCGCCGCGGCGGTCATCCTGAGCGACGGCCTCGATGCCCCCGGCGCCGAGACGGTCGCCGCGGCCGTCCGCGCGGCCGGGCGGCCCGTCATCGAGGTGCGCTCCGGGCCCTGGGACGGCGCCACGCATTCGCCCCTGAGCGGCGCCTGCCGTGGGGTCATTTCCGGGTTCGGCGCGAACGGCCTGCACGCGGCCGCCGCGCTCCTCCTCAGCGAGGCGGCGGCGGCTCGCGGTTAGGAGAGCGGGCGGTACACTCAGCCGGTGACCGGCTTCCGCATCCCCTTCTTCAAGCCCGCCATCGGCGACGAAGAGATTCGCGCTGTTACGGATGTTCTCGCTAGCGGCTGGCTGGTGAGCGGCCCACAGGTGCGCGCCCTCGAAGAAGAGCTCGCCGCGTACACCGGCGCCCGCTTCGTCAACGTGATGAACTCGGCGACCGCCGCGCTGCACCTCGCGCTCGCAGCCTGGGACATCGGCCCCGGCGACGAGGTCATCACCACGCCCTACACCTTCTCGTCGACCGCGACCGTCATCGTCCACACGGGCGCAACGCCCGTGCTCGCGGACGTGCGCGACCACGACGCGAACATCGACCCCGAGCAGGTCGAACGGCGCATCACGCCGCGCACGCGGGCGATCATCCCCGTGCACTTCGCGGGCGAGCCGTGCGCGATGGACCCGATCATGGACATCGCCCGCCGGCACAACCTGAAGGTGCTCGAAGATGCGGCCCACGCGGTCGGCTCGGCGTACCACGGGCGAAAGGTGGGCACCATCGGCGATGCGACCGCCTTCAGCTTCTACGCCACGAAGAACATGACCACCGGCGAAGGCGGCGCCCTTGCGACGGACGACGAGCGGCTCAGCGAGCGCGTCCGGGTGCTCACCCTGCACGGCATGACGCGCGACGCGTGGAACCGCTACGACGCGGGCGGCAGCTGGCGCTACGACGTGGTCGAGTTCGGGTTCAAGGACAACCTTACCGACCTCGCCGCGGCGCTCGGCCGGGCGCAGCTCGCGAAGCTCGACCAGTTCACCGAACAGCGGACCCGCGTGGCACAGCGCTACTTTGCAAACCTCCGCAGCGAAGAGCACCTCATCCTCCCCGGCTTCGACGAGGAGAACCGCCAGGCGTGGCACCTGTTCATGGTCCGCGTCCGCGAAAGCGCACCCGTGAAGCGCGAAGACGTCATCCGCGAGCTGGCGGCGCGGGGCATCGGCACCTCCGTGCACTTCATCCCCATCCACTACCACACGGCCTACCGGAAGCTCGGCTACTGGCAGGACGGCGACTTCCCGGTCGCGGAACGCATCTTCTCCGGGGCCATCAGCCTGCCCATGTTCCCCGAGATGACCGGCGCGGAAGTGGACGACGTGTGCCAGGCGCTCCGGGAGATCCTGCACCCCGCATAGCGCGCCATCCGCCACGCGCGGGCGGTACGCCCGGCGCGATGCTATAGTCACGTGCCGCGCGGCCACGCGGGAACGTGCCGTGCGGTGTGGAGCAGCCGATGACGGCCGACGATGCGCAACGCGGGCGCCGGAAGCCCAACTTCGTCCTCGTCCTCTGCGACGACCTCGGTTACGGCGACGTCGAGCCCTACGGCGGCACCATCCCCACTCCCACGATCAATCGCATGGCCTCCGAAGGGCTGGTCGCGACCGACTTTTACGCGCCCGCGAACCTCTGTTCGCCCTCCCGCGCGGGGTTCCTGAGCGGCCGCTACCCCATCCGCTCCGGCCTTGGCTACGAAGTCATCTTCCAGGGCGAGGACCGGGTCTTCCCGCTTTCGGAGCCGACGATCCCGCGCGCGCTCGGCCCCGAGTACACGTCGGCGCTGTTCGGGAAGTGGCACCTGGGCCACGCCGGCCCCACCTGGCTCCCCACCAACTACGGCTTCGACCGCTTCTTCGGCATCCCCTACAGCCACGACATGCTGCCGCTGACGGTGTTCGATGCGAACGCCGGCGGCGCCGTGCACGAACGCGAGCCCGAGTTCTCGGAGCTGCAGCAGCAGTTCTACGCGCAGGCCGAGCGGTTCATCGAGGCAAACCGCGACCGCCCGTTCTTCGTGCAACTCGCGCTCAGCGCGCCGCACCTCCCCGAATACCCCACGAAGGAGTTTCGCGGCACCTCCAACGCTGGCCCTTACGGCGACGTCATTCGCGAAATCGACGACATCGTGGGGCGGCTGCTCCTCAAGCTCCGGCAACTCAACCTCCAACGGGACACGTTTGTGTTCTTCACCTCCGATAACGGGCCGTGGTTCGAGGGATCGAGCAGTCCTCTCCGCGACCGGAAGGGAGCGGCCGGCTACGACGGCGGCTACC
>JBLNCO010000155.1:0-11986 GCA_050260715.1 Hyphomicrobiales bacterium
TGGCAACGAGCGTGCTGAGGTAGCGCACCTCCTTTTCGAGGAGGAAGCCGGCGACCGCGGGCAGGTAATGGGTCACGCCCTCGGTTGAGGCGTGGGCACGATGGGCGGCGCCGAACGCATCGTTGACGAACAGCTGCGCGAGGTCGGCGAGCTGCCGGGCGAACTCGGGGTCGTTGGCCTCTTCGCCCTTGTGGAAGCGAAGGTTTTCGAGCAGGCAGATGTGGCTGCCGCCGGCCGCGACATCGATGGCCCGCCGGGCTTCGGGGCCGACGCAGTCCTCGGCGAAGATCACGTCGCGGCCGAGGAGGTTCCCGCGCCGCCCGGCGACCGGCGCGAGCGAGAGCGCCGGGTCCTTCCCCTTCGGGCGGCCGAGGTGCGAACAGAGCACCACGATGGCGTCGTGTTCGAGCAGGTAGCGGATGGTCGGGAGCGATTCGCGGATGCGCGTATCGTCGGCGACCACGCCATTTTCGAGCGGGACGTTGAGGTCGGCGCGGAGGAGGACGCGCTTGCCGCTGACCTCGACGTCGCGGACGGTCTTCTTGCCAATGGAGTCGTTCATGAGCGGCTGAGCTCCGCGCCGATGCCGCGGCGCTCCACATCCATCATCTTGTTCACGCGGCGCTCGTGGCGGCCGCCTTCGAACCCGTTGGTGAGGAAGGCGCGAAGGATGTCCTCGGCGACGCCGCGGCCGATCTCCCAGGCGCCCAGTGCGAGGACGTTGGCGTCGGTGTGCTGGCGTGCGCGGGCCGCGCCCCAACTCGTGTGGCAGAGCGCGCAGCGGATGCCGGGCACCTTGTTGGCGGTGATGCTGATGCCGACGCCGTTGCTACAGATGACCACGCCCGTATCGGCCTTGCCATCGATGACCGCGTGGGCGACGGCTTCCGCGAAGTCGGGGTAGTCGACGCTCTCCGGGCCGTCGGTGCCGAGGTCGAGGACTTCGTGGCCCATGCCGCGGGCAGCTTCGACCAGGTGCTGTTTCAGTTCGAACCCGGCGTGGTCGGCGCCGAACGCAATGATCACAGGAGCCTCCAGCAGGAACCGCTGCCTCCAAGTATCCGACAGGGGTGGGGTGGCGATCTATTTCATGGGTGTGGCGTTGTGGTCGGGCGAATTCGTTGACCCATATTCGCAGTTGTTGCTACCGTCGCGTATGGACGCCGTGACCCAGGATTCCCCAGCTCAGCCGGCCAACGCCGCAGCCTCGACGGCTGCGATCGATCCCGCCACCGGGCACCAGACCATCATCGTGCTCGATTTCGGGTCGCAGTTCAGCATGCTCATCGCGCGGCGGGTGCGCGAGCTGAACACCTACTGCGAATTTCTGCCGTATGACACGCCGCCCGAGCGCATCGCCGGGCAGGACATTCGCGGCGTGATCCTCTCGGGCGGGCCGAATTCGGTCTACGAGGACGGCGCGCCGATGGCCCCGGACTGGGTGTGGAACCTGGGCGTACCGGTGCTGGGCATCTGCTACGGCATGCAGCTCATGGCGCACCAGCTCGGCGGCGAAGTGGCGCCCGGCCGCGAGCGCGAGTATGGCCCTGCGATGGTCCACAGCTCCGGCGATTTTCCGCTGTTCGAAGGGCTGCCACCGGACCTCGATGTCTGGATGAGCCACGGGGACCGCATCGAACGGCTACCCGAGGGCTTCGAATCGGCCGCGCAGTCGCGCAATTCGCCTTTCGCGGTGATGGCGGACCGCACCCGCGGGTACTACGGGCTCCAGTTCCACCCCGAGGTCGTGCACACGAAGCACGGCAAGGAGATCCTTTCGAACTTCGTGCACCGGATTTGCGGCGCGGACGGGACCTGGACGCCGGGCAACTTCATCGACGAAACCGTGATGCGCATCCGCGAGCAGGTGGGCACGGGCAGGGTCATCTGCGGGCTTTCCGGCGGCGTCGATAGCGCCGTGGCCGCCGCGCTGGTACACCGTGCGGTCGGCGACCAGCTGACCTGCATTTTCGTGGACAACGGGCTGCTGCGGGCGGGCGAGGCCGAGGAGGTGGTCTCGACCTTCCGGCGGAACATGCACATGAACCTGGTGCACGTCGACGCGGCGGACCAGTTCCTCGCGGAGCTGGCGGAGGTCACGAACCCGGAAACGAAGCGCGTACGCATCGGCAACACGTTCGTGCGGGTGTTCGAACGGGAGGCGCGGGCGATCGAGGACGCGCGGTTCCTCTGCCAGGGCACGCTCTACCCGGACGTCATCGAGAGCGCCTCGCACGGCAAGGGCGCAGCGAAAATCAAGACCCACCACAACGTCGGCGGCCTTCCGCCCGACATGAAGATGGAGCTCGTGGAGCCGCTGCGCTACCTGTTCAAAGACGAAGTGCGGCGCATCGGGGAGGCACTGGGGCTACCGGAGGAGATGGTCTGGCGGCACCCGTTCCCGGGGCCGGGGCTGGCCATCCGGGTGCTCGGCGAAGTGACCCGCGAGAAGCTCGACATCCTGCGCGCGGCAGATCGGATCGTGATGGACGAGATCTGGAATGCCGGGCTCTATCGCGAGCTGTGGCAGAGCTTCGCCGTGCTCACGAATGCGCAGACGGTCGGCGTGATGGGCGACTTCCGGACGTACGGCTACGCGGTTGCGGTTCGCGCGGTGGTGGCCGACGACGCGATGACCGCCGACTGGGCGCGCCTTCCGTACGAGCTGCTGGCGCAGATTTCGAACCGGATCGTGAACGAGGTCGACGGCGTGAATCGCGTGGTGTACGACATCACGCCGAAGCCGCCAGGAACGATCGAGTGGGAGTAGCGGCGATTGACGATTGACGATTGTCGATTGTCGATTGTCGATTGCCGGTGACGGAGGACGTGTGAGGCCGACGGTAGACGTGGTTATGCGAGGGACTGGCCGTGGCAGCCGCGGGGGTGGCTGCTGATGGGCGCGCGCGTGCTGCTGGTGGGGAATGGCGGGCGCGAGCACGCGATCGCGTGGAAGCTGCGCCGGAGCCCGAAGGTCGACGAGGTGTTCGTGGCGCCGGGCAACGGGGGCACGGGGGCAGTGGCGACGAACGTGCCGGTGCAGCCGAAGGACATCGACGGGCTGTGCCGGGCCGCGAAGGACCTGCGCATCGACTTCTACCTGGCATCGATGGATGACCCGCAGCCGCTGGGGCTGGTGGACCGGCTGAGCGAACAGGAGGTGCTGTGCTACGGGCCCACGCAGGCGGCCGCGCGGCTCGAGTCGAGCAAGGCCTGGGCGAAGGCGTTCATGGGGCGGCATGGCATCCCGACCGCCGAACACCGAACGTTCACGAGCTACGACGAAGCCTACCGGTTCGTCGAGGCGTCGGACCGCCCGCTGGTGGTCAAGGCGAGCGGGCTGGCGGCGGGCAAGGGCTCGATCGTCTGCAACGACCAACACGACGCACTGAACGCGCTCGACATCATCATGCGGCGGCGGGATTTCGGCGCCGCAGGCGACGAGGTCGTAATCGAAACGCGCCTTTCCGGATGGGAGACGAGCGCCCACGCGTTCTGCGACGGCAAGACGGCGGTGATGATGCCCTTCGCGAGCGACTACAAACGGGCCCAGGACGGCGACATCGGGCTCAACACGGGCGGTATGGGCTCGTACAGCCCCAGCGCCGGCGTCGATGACGCCCTCGCCGCGCGGATCCGGCGGGAAATCGTGGACCCGACGGTGGGGGCGATGGCGGCGGAGGGCGCGCCCTACAACGGCACGCTCTATCCGGGGCTGATGGTCTCCCCCGGCGGCGAGTTGAACGTCATCGAATACAACGCACGCTGGGGCGACCCCGAGACGCAGGTGCTCCTTCCGCGGCTCGAAAGCGACCTCTTCGAGGTCTGCCAGGCCGCCGCCGAGGGGCGGCTCGCCGACGTGGACGTGCGGTGGTCGCAACGGCCGGCGGTGGGCGTGGTGATAGCGAGCGGCGGGTACCCCGCGACGTACAAGCTCGGGCACGTGATCGAGGGGATCGAGGATGTGGACCCCGATGTGCTCGTGTTCCACGCAGGGACGAAGCAGGATGCGCGCGGGCTCGTGACGAACGGCGGGCGGGTGCTCACGGTGGTTGCGATGGGCGACACGCTCGAGACGGCGCGCGAGCGGGCCTACGAGAACGTGCGGCGCATTCGCTTCACCGACGCGCACTACCGCACGGATATCGGCGTGCCCTCCGCGGCGCACGGGTAGCAGTGGCGTTTCGGGACCCGGCGGGCTACGGTTTCGACGATGGATAACGCTTCGACACCGGCAACGGGCAAGCTGACCGGCGACCTCTTCAATGAGTGCGCCGAGTGGATCTGGGAGCAGCTGCAGGACGACGGGGTGATGATCGCGGGCGAGCTCATCGACCTCATCCTGACAACGGAGCGCGAACTGGGGATCCATACGCGGCCCCTGCCGGAGATCGCCCAGCTGCTGGAGGACGAGTTCCGCATGCGGGGCGTGACCGGGAACCCGCACCCCATCGCGGCGCCGCTCATCACGGCTGTGCTCGAATGGGAAGACGACTTCCTCGGGTTCGCTTCTATTCGCCGCGAAGAAAGCTAGTTGCAGATTCGCATCGGGCTATTCCGCCAGGCAGGTTGCCGATTGACGGGCAGGCAGCCCTGGGCGAGACTGCCGGTAATCCAACGTGGAGGTTGTCTGCGCAGAAGCATTCGACGCATGGGTGAGTGAACCGGTAGCGCCAGGTCCTTCCCCGGAAGGATGACGAGGCGGGGGCAGTATCGAAAGACTCGGCGGATGGCCCCCCGGCAGGCACAGCCGAAAGGTGTGAACAAACCAGCGCGGGTAACCGGCTGACAAAGGAACACCAGGTGCCAGGGCACAGCGCAGCCCTTCCCACTCCCCAACGGACCCTCGAGCCCGGCCGGCGCTTTGCTGCGCCCGGCCCAAGCCGCGCCGCGGACTGACGTTCGCGGCCAGGGGAGACCCGTATGTGTGGAATCGTCGGGTACGTGGGCAACCAGCCCGCGGCACCGATCCTCGTGCGCGCGCTGCGCGACCTCGAATACCGCGGCTACGACTCTGCCGGCATCGCGCTGCTTTCGCTGACCGGCGACGACGAGTCGCTCAAGATCATCAAGCGCGAAGGGAAAATCGCGAACCTGGAGGCCGCCCTTCGCGAAAACGGCGCCTCATCGGCGACCACGGGCATCGGGCATACGCGCTGGGCCACCCACGGCAAGCCCAGCGACCTCAACGCCCACCCGCACACGTCGTGCCACGGCGAGGTGGTGGTCATCCACAACGGCATCGTCGAAAACTACGCCGAGCTGCGGAGCGAGCTGCGCGCGGCCGGCCACACGTTCACCAGCGAGACGGACACCGAGACGATCGCGCACCTCCTGGAGGATGCCCGGCGCGACGGCACGCCGCTCCTCGACGCGCTGCGGGCGACGTGCGCGCGGCTCGATGGCTCGCAGGCGATCGTGGCGATGAGCCCGGCCGAGCCGGGGGTTATCGTCGCCGCGCGGCTGGGGAACGCGGGCGGGGTGGTCATCGGGTACGGCGAAAGCGAGATGTTCGTCGCGAGCGACCTTGCGGCCATCCTGCCGCACACGCAGGAGGTAGCATTTCTCGCCGATGGGCAGTTCGCCCGGGTGGAGGCGGGCTCGGTGCGGCTGTTCACGGGCGACGGCCGGGAATTCGCGGCGGAGCGGCGGCGCATCCCCATTGACCCCGTGTCGGCGCTGAAAGGCCAGTACCCGCACTTCATGCTCAAGGAGATCATGGAGCAGCCGGAGGCCCTTTCGGACACGATCCGCAGCCTGGTGACCCTGCAGCCAGCCACGCTGCACCTCGACGCGCTTGGTACGGCCGAGGAGCGGCTGGCAAGCGTGCGGCGGGTGGTGCTCATCGGGATGGGGACGAGCCTGCACGCCGCGATGATCGGCCGGCGGTACATGGAGGCGCTCGCCGGTGTGCCGGCCGAGTTCGACAACGCCAGCGAGTTCCGCTACCGCGACCCGATTGTCGATGCGAACACGCTGGTGGTTTCGGTGAGCCAGTCGGGCGAGACCGTCGACGTGCTGGAGGCGATGGCGGTGGCGAAGCGCGCCGGCGCCCTGCAGGTGACCATCTGCAATACCGAGGGCGCGCAGACGACGCGCGTGGCCGACGGCACCGTGTACACGCGGGCCGGCCTCGAACGGGGCGTGGCGAGCACGAAGTGTTTCACCACGGCCGTCGCGGCGCTCTACGCGCTGGCGCTGAAGCTGGGCCACACCCACGGCCGGATCGACGCGAGCCAGCTGGAACACCACGCGCGGGAGCTGTTCCGCGTGCCGGACGTGGCCGCGCGGGTGCTGCAGGACCAGTCGAGCTACGCGCGGCTCGCGAGCCGGTTCGACGAAGCGAGCCACATCCTCTTCCTCGGGCGCGGCCTCGCCTTTCCGGTGGCGATGGAAGGCGCCCTGAAGATGAAGGAAATCAGTTACATCCACGCCGAAGGCTACGCCGCGGGCGAAATGAAGCACGGGCCGATCGCGCTCATCGACCGGAGCTTCCCGACGGTGGCGGTTGCGACCCGGCATGCCCTGCGTGCAAAGATGATTTCGAACATCGAGCAGGTACAGGCGCGAGCGGGCGAGGTGGTGGCCATTGTCACCGAAGGGGACACGGAGGTCCCGGCGCTCGCGGACGAAAGCATCGCCGTACCGGAGGTAGCGGAGCTCCTGGAGCCCATCGCCGCGACGCTACCCGTGCAGTGTCTTGCGTACCACGTGGCGGTACGCCGGGGCTGCGACGTGGATCAGCCGCGAAATCTCGCTAAAACCGTGACGGTGGAGTAGTGGACGGAACTTGTGACGGAGGTTTTACGTTTTCCCAACAGTCAGAACGTCAGCTTGGGAGCGTTCTCCCGTTAAGGTATAATCCGCTCGGCCATCAGCGGTAACTATGAGGGGACCACGGAGGTATAGGGATAGTGATT
Organism: Hyphomicrobiales bacterium; assembly: GCA_050260715.1. Taxonomy (GTDB): domain Bacteria; phylum Chloroflexota; class Dehalococcoidia; order Tepidiformales; family Tepidiformaceae; genus JALOAP01. Next base: position 6,921 of record JBLNCO010000155.1, read on the forward strand.
AGCGTAACGCGGTCGGTTGTATGGTTCGCGGAGGTAGGACGCGACGACCTTGCGCTTGTGGGCGGCAAGGGCGCCAACCTCGGCGAACTGACGCGAGCCTCTATCCCAGTGCCTCCGGGGTTCGTGGTCACCGCCGATACCTATTTCCACTTCCTGCGGCAAAACGGGCTCGAGCCGGTCATCAAGAAGGAGCTCTTCGGGCTCGATGTGCACAACTCGCGGGAGCTGAACCAACGGGCGGCCCGCATTCGCAAGCGGATTGTCGAGGCGCCTATGCCGGCAGCGGTCGCGGAGGAGATCAAGGCGGCCTATCGCGAGCTCGGCGAAGGCCCGGTAGCCGTCCGCAGCTCGGCGACGGCCGAGGACCTGCCCGAGGCGAGCTTCGCAGGCCAGCAGAGCACCTACCTGAACGTAGTAGGCGGCGACAACGTAGTCCGCGCGGTGCAGGCTTGTTGGGCCTCGCTCTTCGAAGGGCGGGCCATTTTTTATCGCGAAGAAGCAGGCTACGACCACCTCAAGGTCGGCCTCGCGGTGCCCGTCCAGCGCATGGTGCAGTCCGAGAAATCGGGCGTGATGTTCACGGTCGAACCGGTCACGTCGGACGCATCGAAGATCACCATCGAGGCGGTGTACGGGCTCGGCGAGGGCATCGTTTCGGGCGAGATTTCGCCTGACCTTTACATCGTGGACAAGGAATCGCTGGGCATCGTGGACGTTACGGTCGCGCCGCAGGAGCGGATGATCGCCCGCACCGACGGCTCGGACGGGAGCCACGAAGGGGCGAACTCCTGGCAGGAAGTGCCGGCCGAACTCCAGCAGAAGCAGAAGCTGACGGAGGCGGAAATCCGCGAGCTGGCACGCATCGGACGGGCCGTCGAAGAGCATTACGGGCACCACCAGGACATAGAGTGGGCCTATGAGAAGGGCAAGTTCTATCTAACGCAGGCCCGGCCTGTGACGACGATGCGGGAGCAGGCGGACGACGACGGCGAGGAGGAAACGGCGCCGGTGCTGCTTACCGGGCAGCCGGCGAGCCCGGGCGTCGGGCTCGGGGCCGTACGCGTTGTGCACGACCCGGCGGAGATCGACATCGTGAAGCAGGGCGACGTGCTCGTCGCGGAGATGACCACGCCCGACTTCGTGCCCGCCATGAAGCGCGCGGCGGCGATCATCACCGAGCGGGGCGGCCGCACGTGCCACGCGGCCATCGTAAGCCGCGAGTTGGGCATCCCCTGCGTGGTCGGCGTTGCCGGCGCTACCGGCCTCGAAGTTGGCCGCGAAGTGACGGTCGATGGCTCGAAGGGCGTGATTTACGAAGGGCGCGCCGAGGCCCGGCTGGCCTGGGCCGAGGCTCAGAAGGAGCGTTATGCCCGCGCGGCCACGCTGAAGACGGTCACGAAGCTCTACGTGAACCTCGCGGAGCCGGAGCTCGCCGACCGGGTCGCGCAGCGGAACGTCGACGGGGTGGGCCTGCTGCGCGCGGAGTTCATCGTGGCGCAAATCGGCACGCACCCGCGGAAGTTCATCGAAGAGGGCCGCCCGGAGGAGTACACGCGGCAGCTGGCGCAGGGCATCACCGAGTTCTGCCGGGCCTTCGCGCCGCGGCCGGTGGTCTACCGGCTCACCGACTTCAAGACGAACGAGTACGCGAACCTGCGCGGCGGCGCCGACTACGAGGCGAACGAAGAGAACCCGATGATCGGCTACCGCGGAGCGAGCCGGTACATCCGCGAACCCGAGGTGTTCAAGCTCGAGGTCGAGGCGATCAAGCAGGTCCGGCGCGAGTTCACGAACCTGAACGTGATGGTCCCGTTCGTGCGCACGCAGGATGAGCTGCGCCGCGTCAAGGAACTGCTCGCCGAGTTCGGGGTCGTCCGGAGCGACGACTTCAAGCTCTGGATGATGGTGGAAGTGCCATCGAACGTGATCATCCTCGACAAGTTCATCGACGTCGGCATCGACGGCATCTCGATCGGCTCGAACGACCTCACGCAGCTCGTGCTGGGCATCGACCGCGACAGCGAATCGCTGGCCGACACCTTCGACGAGCGGAACGAGGCAGTGATGTCGGCGATCCAGACGGCGGTGATGGTCGCGCGGCGCCGGGGCATCACGGTCGGCATCTGCGGCCAGGCGCCGAGCGTCTACCCGGACCTGACGGAGAAGCTGGTGGAGTGGGGGATTACGTCGGTGAGCGTGAGCCCGGACATGATCGACCAGACGCGGGAGATCATCGCGAACGCGGAAGCGAAGCTGGGCCGGAAGCCGAAGTAGGCGGCTGCCGGAGCGGCCGGCGCGTTCGAATTGTGATTCGCCGTGCCGAGCCGGATGGAGGGAAGGCGTGAAGCCGAAGATTAGCCTCGTCTCGCTGGGCGTGGCCGACCTCGACCGGGAGACGGCGTTTTACCGCGACGGGCTCGGGTTGCCCATCGAAATGCACGTGGCCGGCGAAGTGACGATGTTCCGGACGGAAGGGACGCTGCTCGCGCTGTACGTGCGCGAGAAGATGGCCGAGGACCTGGGCATGGAGCCGTCGCCGTTACCGCCCTTCCCGGGGTTCACGCTCGCGCACAATGTGCCGAGCCGCGAGGCGGTGGACGAGCTGATGGCCCAGGCGGAGGCGGCGGGCGCCCGGGTGCTGGCGCCGGGGCGGGATGCGGCGTGGGGCGGCTACATCGGCCACTTCGCGGACCCCGAGGGCTTCCCGTGGGAAATCGCCTGGAATCCCGGGCTGGACCTTACGTAGGCCGCCCCTTCGGCTACGCAGCAAGCGCGACCTCCTGGAGGTACTCGTCGCCGCAATCGATCGTATCCATGTCGAACGAGCGGTCGACGCCTTCCTCCAGGCTGGGGTTCATCATCATGCGGGCGTAGAGCTCGGAGTGGCGGAACCGGTCGAGCGATTCCTGGTCGCGCCAGACGCAGACGCCGCCGACGAGGTGGCGCTTCGGGTCAGTGAGCTTTTGCCCGCCGATGAGGCCGGGAAATTCGCTGATGGCGAGGGCGACGATGTCGGACTGGCGAGCGAGCTGCTCCTGGGGGACGCCGTAGGCGCGGAAGGTCAGGACCTGGACGATGTTTCCCACTGTTGTTTCCTCTCCGCCTGTTCGAACAGGCTCTCGGCTCATCGCATCGTGTCAGGCGGTTTCGTGCGGTCCGATGGCGCAGTTCACATAGCGCGGCGGCGGGCGTCCTAAGTGTTTCCTAAGGGATGCGCATCACAGACGGGCAGCAGAGGTGCGAGTTTCGGTCTGCGGTGCGAGAAGCGCGGACGGGCCTATAATCGCCCGCGTGGACCCGTGGGCGGTGCGCAGACGGCTGGAGGCGAACGAAGAGCGCCTCAGCCCGTTCGCTGCGCGGGGACGGACGTCACGGGGCCGTGGGCGGCCGGAAGAGCCCGCGCCGCTGCGCGGCGAGTACCAGCGAGACCGCGACCGCATCATCCACACCAAGGCGTTCCGGCGGCTCAAGCACAAGACGCAGGTGTTCATTGCGCCCGCGCTCGACCATTACGTCACGCGGCTGACGCACACCATCGAAGTGGCCCAGGTTGCGCGGACGATCGCCCGGGCGCTCAACCTGAACGAAGACCTGGCAGAAGCGGCAGCGCTCGGGCACGACATCGGCCACGGGCCGTTCGGGCACGCGGGCGAAGAGGCGCTGGCCGAATGCCTGCCCGAGGGGTTTCGGCACAACTACCAGTCGGTGCGGGTGCTCGACCGGCTCGAAAACGGCGGGCGCGGGCTGAACCTGACGTTCGAGGTGCTCGACGCGGTCGAGAAGTCGAGCAAGGTACGCGAGGACATCTTTGCCGAGGGCTGGGGCGTGCCGGTCACGCTCGAAGGGCAGATCGTGAAGGTGTCGGACGCGATCGCCTACGTGAACCACGACATCCTCGACGCCATCCGGGCGGGCATCATCGGGGAGGAGGACCTGCCGGACGCGGCGCAGCGCGAGCTCGGCCCGAGCCACGGCGAGCGGCTGGACACGCTCGTCACGGACATCGTGCAGGCAAGCTGGGCCGCGACGGGCGAAGGCGCCGGAGAGGAGCCACCGCGCATCCAGTTCAGCCCCGCTGTTGCGAACGCCGCGAACGAGCTCCGGGAGTTTATGTTCGAGCGCGTGTACCTCTACGACATGACGCGCCAGGAGGCCGAGCGTGGGAAACGGATCGTGCAGTTCCTCTTCCGGCACTTCGTCGCGCACCCGGAGGGCATCTCGCCCGATTTCTCGCTGGCAGAGGACCCTGTGGAGCGGCGAGCCGCGGATTATGTCAGCGGGATGACCGATCGATTCGCGCTACGGCTGGCGGCGGAGCTGGGCTGCGACGAGGCGGTCGGCTGGGTTACGTAAACTATGCTGAACCGCTGTGTGGCTTGATGTTCTTGCGAGTATGTGACCTCATGGGATAATCGCCTCGGTGGCGCGTTGATGCACCATGAGTGATCGGTACGGGTCTTACCCGCCAGACGAGCCTGTAATCGGGGCCTCTACTCCTCCTCCGCCCCCTCGTTCCCCCGGATCGGCCATCGACTACGCACCTGTGACCGGTGACCCCTACTACTATCCGGAAGACGCCGAGGACTGGGACGAGGACGAGTACGACGACGCCTACGACGATTACGAGTATGACGAGTACGACGACGGCTACTACGCCGACTCGCCGGCCCGGCAGCCGATGTTCTATGTCTTCCTGGCGATGGCCGCGCTCATCGGCGTGGCCGCGGTCGTGCTGTTGTTCTCGCTGGTGGGCGGCGGCGACGACAACAACGACCCCGCGGGCAGCGCGGAGTTCCGCGTGTCGCTCGATTCGCCGCGCAACGGCGACCGGGTGGACATCGGGAAGGCGGTCCAGGTAACGGTGCAGGCGACGGCGAACGAAGCCATCGACAAGTTCGAGCTGTTCGTCGACGGCAAGAGCGTGGATCAGGTGCAGGCCACGCCGCCCGCTTCGGGCAGTGCCTACATCGGCGTCCTCAACACGACATTCACGAAGAAGGGCGAGCACGAGCTGTACGTGCGTGTGTACGGCGTTTCGGGCGCAAGCAAGGACACCGACAAGGTGA
>JBLNCO010000156.1:0-5196 GCA_050260715.1 Hyphomicrobiales bacterium
TCTCAGACCGCGTCCTCCCGCATTGCCCGGCCGCCGACGCCCCTTCGCCACCGGCGTCGCCCACCCGCCAGGGCACCTCGCCACCCCACGCCCGGACGCTCCCTCACGGTCGCGGCTCTGAGCGCTCGTACGCGCGGCCCACCGCCGTCGCTGCATCGGGCGCAACGGCTCCCCGCGCAGCGCCACCCCAAGCGCCCCCCGGCCCGCGCCGCTGTCAGTACCGCGACTGTCAAGGAGCGCACGGCAGCCCCCACACCGCGTCCTCCCGCATCGCCCGGCCACCAACGCCCATGCGGCCACCGGCGTCGCCCGCCCGCCACGGCGCCTCGCCACGCCACGCGCGGACGCTCCCTGACGGTCGCGGCTCTGAGCGCTCGCCGATGGGCGTTACTCCCCCACAAACCGCGGTTCGCGCTTCTCCATAAACGCCTGCACCGCCTCGCGGCTGTCGCGGCTCATCCCGCTGAGGCGCATGTTCAGCGCCTCCTGGTCCAGCACCGCCTGCAGGCCGGCCGTCTCCGCGAGGTTCAGGTTCGCCTTCATCCGCCCGTACGTCGCCGTCGGGCCCGCCGCCAGCTTCGTGCAGAATGCCAGCGCCTGGTCGAACCAGTCATCGCCTTCGTACACGCGGTTGGCGATGCCCAGCTCGAGCGCCTGGCGAGCATCCAGGATTTCGGCCGTGAAGTAGAGCTCCCGCGCTTTGCCCGCGCCGACCAGCCGCTGCAGGTAGTAGCTCCCGCCGTAGTCCCCGCTGAGCCCGACGTTCCGGAACGCGGTCCCGAACTTCGCCCCCGGCCCCGCGAGCCGGATATCGCAGGCGAGCGCCAGGCTGAGCCCCGCCCCGACCGCGTGGCCGTTCACGATCGCCACGGTCGGTTTGCCCATGGTGTGCAGGCGAAGCGATGTCTCGTTCTGGTTTTGCCGCAGCCCGCGCGCCTGCGCTTCGAGCGAGGTCACGAGCCGCGCGGTTGGCGACTCATCGGCCGGCGGCTGCGCCTGGCTGTCGTTTCGCCGCTGCATGTTGCCGACGTCGCCGCCGGCGCAGAACGCACGCCCGGCGCCCGTCAGCGCGACGCAGCGGACCGAGCGGTCCTCCTCGCACTCCGCGAGGTGCTGGGCGAGCAGCGGCATGAGGTCGCCGCCCATCGAGTTCAGCCGGTCGGGGCGGTTCAGGGTGATGAGCGCCACGCCATCGGCGCGCTTTTCGAGCAGGCAATCGGGCATCGTCAAGCTCCAGCAGAAGGTCCGGAGCGCATGGTACCGGCTTCGAGGGCGGAGTGGGGATTACGCCGCGGCCTGCAGCTCGTAGGCGATGTCCCCCAGGCTCAGCAGCGCGCCGACGATTTCGCGCCGCCGCTCGCGCGGCACGGCCTCGACATCGGCCATGAAGGCCGCGACCTGGTCGAGCCCCGCGTCGTCGTAGAACACGCCCGGCCGCACGACGCCGAACGAGTTGCTGCACACCACCCTTCCGGTCGCGTCGCGGCAGGCCAGCGCCAGCGCAACGTGGTCGATCCCGTTCGGCCGGCGCATTTCGCCCATGGCCATGCGCACCCATTCGACAATGGGCGTGATGAGCTCATCGGTGGTCAGCTCTTCGGCGTCGGGCGGGATGGGCCAGGTGCTTTCGCGAAGGCCAACTCCTTCGCGGATGAGACGTTCGACACGGCGGCGGGAACTGAACTTGCGCAGGGAAAGCATGACACCGTGGGGATCGGCCGATCCGTCCCGGATCTGGGTTGCCGGTGAGTGACAGCTTGCGGCCGGGCGTCACGTTGGAGTGCCTGGCTCGCGGGAAATGCGATGGCCCCGCGAGGGAACCGCAAGGATTTCCGCCCCGGCGCTTGTTCACCTGCCGCGGCCCATTTGTCTTTACGCCCGCGGCGAACCCCCTACCCCGACCCCTGACCCACCGGTAGACTCGGGTTTCAGGATGGATAACGACTTCAGCATCGACCTGACGGACATCGCCCGCTCCCTCCGCACCGCGGACGTCCTGACGCTTCGCTTCGTCGCGGTTGGGCACCGGTTGCTCATCGATTTCCGCACGACGGACATCGATGGGCCCATGGTCAGAGTCGTCGAGCCGGTGAAGTCGATCGAAGAGCGGTACCGTTCGCTCCGCCGGTTCCGTCCGCGCTTTCCCGCGCCCGAAAAGATCGTCTCGGTGTGGTGGCCGCGGTTCACACCGTCGCTTCGCACCACCGGTATCTGGGACGAAGTGATGAAGCGCGTCACCGAAACGGGCCACGTCGACGCGGTGCGCAAGGCGGAAGAGGCGCTCGACGAGCTGATCGCGCTCGAAGCCGCCCAGCAGCGCCACGCCATCACGGGAACCGGCTTCCGGACGTTGTGGAGTGCGTCGCCGACACCGAGATAGCCGCATGGACCGCGCGCACTTCCGGCGGCTCGTCCGCGAAGCTGTTGCGCAACTGCCGGAAGAACTGCTTTCGCGTGTCCACAACGTCGATATCGTCATCGAAAGCCGTCCCACTGCGCGCGACCGCAAGCTGGCCGGCATCGGCCCACGCCAGCTCCTCCTCGGGCTGTACCACGGCATCCCACTGACCCAGCGCGGCGAAAACTACAACCTGGTAGCCCCGGACAAGATCAGCATCTACCAGGACGAAATCGAACAACTCTGCGAAACCGACGACGAAATACGCGAACAGGTACGCATAACCGTCCTCCACGAAATCGGCCACTATTTCGGGATCGACGACGACCGGCTCCACGAGCTCGGAATGGGCTAAGGAAGTGCCCGGTGCCCGGTGCCCGCACCGTCCTTCCAAAGGTTTCCGGCCGCTAGCCGCGAACATCGCATCGGGTGTTGTCCACCGGGCCCTCGGCCCTCGGTACTCGGCACTCGGTACTCTGCACCGGGCACTGGGCACTGGGCACTACCAAGGCAACGTTCCCGGCTCGCGGGTCCACTCGGCCCCGCCTACACTCTTAGCCATGCCTGAACCAATCTCTTCGCGGCTGGCGGTGAACGGCGTCGAGCTCCAGCTCTACGAGTGGCCGGGGGAGGGGCGGCCCATCTTCCTCGCCCACGCCACCGGATTCCATGCGCGCTGCTGGGACCAGGTGGTCGCGCACCTGCCAGGCCGGCACGTCTACGCGATCGACATGCGCGGACATGGGCTCAGCTCGAAGCCCGAGCCGCCGTACCCCTGGCGCAACTTCGGCGACGACGTCGCCGCGGTCGCGCGGGCGCTCGGCTTCCGTGATGTGCTCGCCGCGGGACATTCGAAGGGCGGCTTCGCGACCACCCGCGCCGCGGCGCACGAGCCCGGCGCCTTCTCCGCGCTGCTCCTTATCGACCCGGTCATCATGCCGCGCAGCGCCTACGGTCAGCAGGCGGGCGGTGAGCACTTCGCCGCCCGGCGGCGCAACAACTGGGCCTCGCCCGAAGAGATGTTCGAAAGCTTCCGCCCGCGCCAGCCCTTCGCCAGCTGGGACGAGCAGGTGTTGCGCGACTACTGCACCTACGGTCTGCTCCCGAACCCCGAAGGCGAAGGCTACGTCCTCGCCTGCCCGCCCCGCATCGAGGCCGCAGTCTATGCCGGGAGCGCGGGCGAAGGCTCCATCTACGACGACATCGCCACCATCGACATCCCGGTGCGCGTGCTGCGCGCCCGCCAGCGCCAGGAAGGCGCGCCGATTGACATGTCGAGCTCGCCCACAGCGCCGGATCTCGCCAGCCACTTCAAGCACGCCGAGGACATCTTCCTTCCCCACTACAGCCACTTCATCCCCATGGAAGACCCGGCCTTCGTGGCGAAGCAAATCCTCGAAATGGCGTAGCGGTCCGGCACACAGCGCATCAGAGCCGCGACCGCCAGGGAGCGTCCGCGCGCGACGTGGCGACGTGCCATGGCGGGTGGCTCCCACGCGGCGAATGGACCTCCGCAGCCGGACAACGCCGGACGACGCGGCAGTGGGACTGCCGTGCGCTCCCTCACGGTCGCGGTACTGACCCCCGGGAGTTCCGGGGGTACAGCCCATCAGAGCCGCGACCGTTAGGGAGCGTCCGGGCGCGACGTGGCGACGTACCCCGGCGGCTGGCTCCCACGGCTCGAATGGACCTCCGCAGCCGGACAACGCCGAACGACGCGGCAGTGGGAACCCCCGTGCGCTCCCTCACGGTCGCGGTACTGACTCCGGCGCGGGCCGGCGGGCACACATCGCACCAGAGCCGCGACCGTCAGGGAGCGTCCGGGCGCGACGTGGCGAGTTGCCCCGGCGGCTGGCTCCCACGCGGCGAATGGACCTCCGCAGGCGGACAACGCCGAACGACGCGGCCTGGAAACCGCCGTGCGCTCCTTTACAGTCGCGGTACGGACTCCGGCGCGGGCCGGGGGCCCGTTGTCGGAGCTGCGCGGGAAGTGTCGGTACCCCATCCAGCGGCCGCGCCGGGCTGCGACCCCCGCCGGTTTCACCGTCCACCTTTTGCCTTTCCACGGCTCTCCGTACACTGGGTCTAGCACTCCCGACCGGAGAGTGCTAACATCCCGCTTGCTACTTACACATCTCGTACCTTCCAGGAGGCGTTTTCCCCATGGCCAAAGCAGCCACCAAGGCGAAGACTCAGCTTGTTCCCCTCGCTGATCGCATCGTTATCACCCCGCTGAAGCAAGAAGAAATCACCGCCAGCGGCCTCGTCATCCCCGACACCGCCAAGGAGAAGCCCCAGCAGGGTGAAGTCGTCGCCGTTGGCCCCGGCCGCCTCGACGACAACGGCAAGCGCATCGCCATGGACATCGCCGTCGGCGATCGCATCCTCTACGCCAAGTACACCGGCACCGAAGTCAAGCTCGACAACGAGGACTACATCGTCCTCAACGAGAAGGACATCCTCGCCAAGCTCGTCGTCTAAGTTCGCCTCAGCATCCGGCGCAGTGTTCGTGCGGACCACTTCCGCCCTGGACATTGCGCCGCTTGCCGTTCTAGGCGATCCACCAGAAAGAGGAAGTCATGGTTGCAAAGCAACTGCTGTTCGATGAGTCGGCGCGCCGGCGGCTGAAGGACGGCGTCGATGCGCTTGCCGACGCCGTAAAAGTCACGCTCGGCCCCCGCGGCCGCAACGTGGTGCTGGATAAGAAGTACGGCGCCCCTTCGATCACCAAGGACGGCGTTACCGTCGCGCGCGAGATCGAGCTCGAGGACCCCTTCGAGAACATGGGCGCCCAGCTC
>JBLNCO010000157.1:0-6085 GCA_050260715.1 Hyphomicrobiales bacterium
CCTCGCTCGACGGCGTCGCCACGCTCCTGCACGCCGACCCCGTGGCGGCGTACCGCTCGCTTGCGGCGCTCGTGCGCGGGTTCATCGCCGAACGGTACGGCTTCCCCGCGCATGCCCTCACCACCGGCGAGCTCCAGCAGCGCATGGAAGCCCAGGGCGTCGACCGCTGGCAGGCTCGGCTGGTCGGCGGGCTGCTCGAAGAATGCGATTCGGTGGTGTACGCCGGCTACCGCCCGGCCCCCGAGCGCCGCGAAGCCGACCTGACCGTCGCCCAAGAGATCCTGGGGGTCGCCTAGCATGGAATTCGCCGACCCCTTCGCCATCCTCCTCGCCCTGCTGGCCCTGCCGCTCCTCTGGCTCGGGCTGCGCCGGGGCGGCGGTGGCTACGCGGTGCCTTCGGCAGCGGGCCTCGGCGATGTGCCCCCGACCCTCCGCATGCGGCTGCTGGGCGCGCTGCCCATCCTGCGCGTGCTCGCCGTGGTGCTGCTGGCGATCGCCATCGCGCGCCCGCGGGTCGGCGACGCGAACGCCACCGTGCCCGCGCAGGGCATCGATATCGCCCTCGCGCTCGACGTCTCCAGCTCGATGGAAACCGGCGACTTCGGGCCCGGCAAGACCCGCCTCGACGCCACCAAGGAGGTGATCCGCGACTTCATCAAGGGCCGCGAAAACGACCGCATCGGCCTCGTCGTCTTCCAGAAGGACGCCCTCCCGCTTTCGCCCCCAACGCTCGACTACGACGCGCTCGACCGCGTCGTGGCGGACGTGAAATCGGGCATCCTGCCGGACGGGACGGGCATCGGCGTGGGCCTCGCGACGGCCCTCAACATGCTCCGCGACTCCACCGCCGCCAGCCGCATCGTCATCCTGCTCACCGACGGCCAGCACAACACGCAGTCGATCTCGCCGGAAGAAGCGGCCGGGCTCGCGAAGGCACTGCGCATCAAGGTTTACACCATCGCCGTCGTGAGCCCCGGTGGCCCGACGGCCGGCGAAATCGACGAGGACCGCCTGCGCGCCATCGCGGAGGACACCGGCGGCCGTTACTTCCTCGCCGACAACCAGGCTGCCCTCGTCAACGTCTACGACGAAATCGGCAAGCTCGAAACGAGCGCCGTGGGCCGTGAGCGTTTCGAACGCTTCACGGAGCTCGCGCCGTGGTTCCTCCTCGGGGCGGCCACGCTCCTCGGGCTGGACCTCGCCCTGCGCGGAACATGGCTCCGGAGGTTGCCGGCATGAGCTTCGCGCACCCGTGGGTCCTTGCCGCGCTCGTCCTCGTCCCGCTGGTGGCCGGTGCGTGGGCGTGGGGCATCCGGCGCGGCCGGGCACGGGCTCGCGCCCTCTCCCGCGATGCGCCGCGCGGGCCGCACTACTTCGGGCTCGCCTGCTTCGCCCTTGCGCTTGCCGCCTCGATCTTCGCTGCCGCCCAGCCGCGGTGGGGCAACAAGGAAGCCTTCGTCCCCCGGCAGGGCGCCGAGCTCATCGTCGTGATGGACGTTTCCCGCAGCATGGCCGCCCGCGACGTCGACCCCACCCGCCTCGAAGCCGCGAAGAACGCCGTCATCGAAAGCCTGTCGCGCCTCGGCGGCGACCGCATCGGCCTCGTCGTGTTCGCCGGTGATGCCCGGGTCCGCTTCCCCCTTACCACCGACTTCGCCGCCGCCGAGCAGGTGGTCCGCTCGCTGGACACCGGCTCGATCATCGTCGAAGGCGGCTCGAGCACCTCGCAGGGCCTCGATGTTGCGCTCTCGGCCTTCGACCAGGCAAACCCCGACGCGGGCCGCCTCATCCTCCTCCTGACCGACGGCGACGACCTCGGCGCCGACCCGGCAGCCGCGGCGACCCGCGTTCGCGAAAGCGGCGCCGGGCTGCTCGTCGTGGGAGTCGGCACGCCGGAGGGTGCCCGCGTGCCCGTGTACGACGCCCGGAGCGGCGGTTTCGTCGATAAGCTCGATGCGAACGGCGTGCCCATCATCTCGAAGCTCAACGAGCCGTTCCTGCGGTCGCTCGCCGTGGCGGGTGGCGGGCAGTACCTGGGGTCGAACCTGGCGGCGGTCCCCGGCGCGGTGGATAGCCGCATCGCATCGCTCACGCGCGCTCAGTTCGAACGCCAGGCCGCCGACATCCCCGTCGAACGGTTCCAGTGGTTCGCGGCGGCGGCGGTCGCGTTCCTCGTGCTCGGGGCGGTCGCCGAACGGCTCCCGCGGCCCGGCCGGCGCGAAGCGCTCGCCTTCTCGACCGCACTTCTCGGGCTCTTCCTGCTTTCGTCCTGCGCGACCCGCGCCCACGACCTGAACGAGGACGGCCGCCAGGCGATGCGCCTCGGCGATGCGGAACGCGCCGTCGAGCTCTTCCAGGAGGCGCAGGCCGAGGAGCCGGACAACGAGACCATCACCCTCAACCTTGCCATCGCGCTCCACGCCACCGGCCGCTACGACGAGGCCGGCATGGCCGCCCGCCGCGCGCTCCTTTCGGGCAGCGCTGAAACGCGCGCGAAGGCCAACGCGAGCATCGGGCATCATCGCTTTGCGCAGGGCGATCTGCAGGGCTCGCTCGAAGCCTTCCGTTCGGCCCTCATCGAGGACCCGGGCGACGACGCGAGCCGGCACGACTACGAGGTCGTGCTGAGACTCCTACAGCAGCGCGGCCAGCCGCCCGGCGAGCCCGGGAACGGCGACCAGCAGAACCCCGAAGGCAGCCCGACGCCCGGTGCCTCAGGCCAGACGCCTGACGGTTCGTCCACCCCGCCTCCCGGCGAGACGCCGCAGCCCGGCCAGGGCGACCAGCCGCAGCCCGGCGACCCCGGCTCCGGCCGGCCGGGCACGCCCGAGGAGATCGACCAGCAGCTCGCGCAGATCGACGCCGAGATCGCCAACCTGATGCAAAACTCGAACAACGACCCCTCGACTGCCGAGGCGCTCCGCATCCTCGAACTGCTCGCCGAGCGGGCGCGCATCGCGGCCATGCGCAACGCGCTCGAAGGCGGCGGCGACCCGAACGACTACTAGCCGCGCACTCCCCGGGATACACTCTTCGCCATGCGCGCCGTATTCGTGATGGTAAAGACGGATCCCGGCCACGGCACGGAGGTTGCGAACCGCATCGCCGAGGTCGACAGCTTCTCCGAGGCCTATTCCATAACCGGGCAGTACGACCTGCTGGTCAAGCTTTACGTAGAAGAAATTGACACGCTTGGCCGCCTCATCGAACGTGACATTCATTCGATCCCGCACGTCCGCGAGACATTCACGATCCTCACGTTCGAGGCGTTCGGCGTACGCTGAATCGCTGTCCCGCTGGCACGCCGGCGGGTAAACGCGAGGGTGGGATAGGCGGCGATGTCCGAGCAAGCTCCGAGCGTTGCCGAAGTGATGACGCAATTCACGCCAGACATCTGGTGGATCGCGTTCATCGCCGGCGCCTCGGCCTGGTACATCACCGCCTGGCGCCGTTCCCAGCGCACGCCCACGGCATCGCACCACCCGCGGTGGAAGCTGGTCTCGTTCCACCTCGGCCTGTTCGTGCTGGCCCTCGCCGTGATGTCGCCCATCGAGTACTACGGGAACAGGCTGCTCTGGGCGAACTTCCTCTGCTTCCTCTTGCTCACGATGATCGCGCCCCCGCTGATCCTTCTCGGGTCGCCGCTCACGCTGGCGTTCCGGGTGGCAGGCCCGGGTACGTGCCGCGCGCTCCGCGGTATCTATCGGCACCCCGTGATCAAGTTCGTCACGTTCCCCGTCGCGTCGGGGCTCATCTTCGCGGCGGCCACCTATGTCTGGCAGTTCAGCAGCCTCACCGACTGGGCCGCCGAACACACATGGGTGCGCGAGCTTCAACTCTCCACGCTGCTGCTCGTGGCGTTCATCTTCTGGCTGCCAGCCCTCGCCACCGACCCGCTGCGCTGGCGCGTGCCCTACCCGTTCCGCATCCTCTACGTCCTCGTCGAAATGACCCACAAGGGCCTTTTCGGGGGCATGTTCCTGAGCATGAACTCCCCCTTCCACGACTACTTCGTCGCACACGCGCCCGCCTGGGGCCCCTCGCCGATGATGGATCAGCGCATCGGCATCCTGATCCTCTGGATCGGCGGCAACATCATCTTCGTGTTCACCCTCATCGGGCTCGTTGTCCGCTGGATGGACTACGAGCGCCGCAACGACCACCGCGTCGACATCCGGCTGGCCGCGGCGCGCGAGGCCGAAGCTCGCCGCGCGGCCGCCCTCGAGCAGGTCTTCCGCAAGCCCGTCTAGCGGCTACGAAATCGGGTGCTTCTGCAGGTGGGCGATGATCTCGTCGCGCACCTCGTCCGGCTTCTCCTGCGTCAGCCAGTGCCCCGCATCGAGCTCCACGAACCGGTAGTAGCCCTTCATGAACTGTGCGCCGTCCTCGACGCCCTTGCGGCCGATCGCCTGGTCGCCGTTCCCCCAGATGAGCAGCGTCGGCAGGTGGACGTCCCCGAAGGCCGCTGGCTGATTGTCGGGCGAAATGCCGGCGGAGCCGCGGTACCAGTTCAGTGCCGCTGTCAGTGCGCCGGGCTGCCGGAACACCGAGAGGTACTCCGCCACCTCTTCGGGCGAGCTTTCGGTCCAGATAGCCTTGAGCGCCGCGTAGTCGTCGGCCGAAAGCGCGGCCTCGGCAACCCCCGGCTCCTGGAAGAACGTGATGTACTGGCTGCGGTTCGCCTGGTCGGCGTCTTCGCGGATCGCCCTGCCGAAGGCGCCGATGTGCGGCACCGAGAGCGCCGACCACGACGCGATGCGCCCGGGGTTCATCGCCACCGCCGACCACCCCGCGCCAGCGCCCCAGTCGTGCCCGACCAGGTGGAACCGGTCGGCGCCCCACGCGTCGGCCAGCGCGAACACGTCACCGGCGATGTCGGCATAGGTGTAGTGCTCTTTGCCTTCGGGGCGGGCGCCCGGGCTGTACCCGCGCTGGTCCGGCGCCAGCACCCGGTACCCCGCGGCGACGAGCGCCGGGATGAGCCCCACCCACATGTGCGACGTCTCGGGAAAGCCGTGCAGCAGGATGACGGGCTCGCCTTCGCTGCCGCTTTCCCGGCAGCGAAACGTCAGCCCGTTCGCGGTGATTTCCCGGACGGTAATCGTCTCCGAAGTCGCCATCTGGTTCCCCTCCATACCCGGATTCCACCGGTCCCGGCAGTATACCGGGCCTCGCCCGCGGCGACTCCACGTGCCGCCCGAGTGGCCCCACCTCCGTCCTTCGCGCGCCCAAACGATGGGGCCATTTCGCAAGAAGCGCCGCCGCGGGCCGGATCTGCGCTCGCTCCCCCGCTGGGTCTACGCTGGAGTGAGCGCTACTGTGGAGGTTGTATGACTCGGCGCATCGAGAACTACACGAAGGTCTTTCCCCAGGGCTACCAGGCGATGGCTGCCCTCAACCGCACCATCGAAGAGAGCGACCTCGCGAAACGCGAACCGAAGCTCATCGAGCTCGTGAAGATGCGCGCCTCGCAGATCAACGGCTGTGCCTTCTGCCTCGACATGCATTCGAAGGACGCGCGCGCCATCGGCGAACGCGAGGACCGGCTCTACGTGCTGCCCGCCTGGCGCGAAACGGACTTCTACAGCGAACGGGAGCGCGCCGCGCTGGCGTGGACCGAGGCGCTCACGCTGCTCCCATCGGCTGGCGAGCTCGACGAGGAGTACGCGAACCTCGAGAGCGTGTTCACCGAAGAAGAGATCATGTCCCTCACCTGGGCCATCGTCGTCATCAACGGCTGGAACCGCATCGCGCGGCCGCTCAAGAGCCCACCGGGCCTCTACGTCTCGCGGCGGGGACAGGCGAGCCCGAAGTAGGGCCTAAAGGTCCAGACCCAATCCGCGCAGGAACGCGTCGCTGTTCGGCTCGCGGCCCAGGAAGTCCCGCACCAGCTGGTCGCCGTCGACCGAACCGCCGCGTTCCAGCACGGTGCGGCGGTAGCGCGCGCCGGTGGCGCGGTCGAGCGGACTCGTGGCTTCGAAGCGCGTGTACATGTCGTCGCCGAACACGTGCGACCACAGGTACCCGTAGTACCCGGCGTCGTAGCCGAACAGGTGCCCGAAGCCCGACTGGAAGTGCGTCCCCT
>JBLNCO010000158.1:0-8235 GCA_050260715.1 Hyphomicrobiales bacterium
GGGATTTCGGGCGTCGAATTGCCCTCCACCACGCCGAGCGCGAAGTCGGGCATGTCGGTGCCTTCCACCACGACGCGCTGGAAGAACTCTTCGGCGACGTCGGGCGTGATTTCGCGGTACAGCACGGTCCGGGTGCCGGCGGCCGAGCGCACGCTCACGCACGGTTCGAGCCAGCAGAACCCCCACGACCCGACGGGCGTGATCTCGACGTTCGTGCCGCTGCGCTTCGCGGCATCGCGGAAGATGTCGATCGTCGCTTCGGCGCCCTTCGCGATAGAGGACGTGTCGAGCACGACGTTGACCTTCACGCGGCCGTCGGCCTGCGATGCGGCCCACCTGTCCTTCGCGTCCTGGATGAGGCGTTCGAGTTGCGCGTTCATTCGCCCCCCTTTATCTGCCGTGCCAGGCGGATTGCTGATGAGACGGTGAGGTTGCCGACCACGCGGCCGTTCACCCAGATTTGCGGCGCCTGGCTGCAGGTGCCATTGCACTGGCCGAGGTGAATGCCGTAGCGGTGGTCCTCGCTTTCGCCGCCGAGCGGCAGTTCAAGCGTGTGCTGGATGGCCTCGCGGATGCGGTCGCCGCCCATGAGCCGGCAGGCCGGGCCGCTGCACCACGCGATCTCGGTTTGCGCCGGCGGGTGCGTGCGAAAGTCGGCGTAGAACGACACGCACCCGTAGACGAGCGCGGGCGTCGTGTTCAGCTGGCGCGCCACGGCCTCGATGGCGTCGCGGCTGATGTACCCGTAGCGCTCCTGGATCTTGTGGAGGGCCGGCATCAGGTGGCCTCGCCCGGGCTGGAATTCCGCGACCAGTTCCCGCAACTCCTGCGGACTCGGATCAGCCGCCATCGGCTGTACCCCTGCTTGTGAAATCTCCCACTACTATACGCGCCCTTCGCCGCCCGGTCTCGGCCCGCCCGTACGTCGGGCCCCCGGGTCCGCGAACGGGTGTCCCGAAGGGCCCAACGCGGACAACAGGAAGGGCCGCTCCCGTCCGTGCCGGCCGGAAACGTGCCAGCCAGAGGGGCTGCCGATGAAGGCGGCCCCCTTTCGCGCTGCCCACTGTCACCTACGGTTGCGGACTCAGGCTTATCGCTTGCTTGCTGTTCTCCACGACCGGTGACGGCGGCCCGAGCACGAGGGTCGCGCTTTCCAGGAGGTCCTTATCCGACAGCCAGAAGATGAAGTCGGAAGTGCCTTCCGTGATTTCGCCGCCCGGTGTTTTCGCGTACCCGGTGCTCGATCCCAGGCGCAGCAGTCGATTGCCCGTCGCATCGAAGAGTTGCGGCGCCGACGTGCGTGGGTCGAAATGGCCACCGTAGCCGCAAGCGAGCCAATCGCGATCCAGGGAGCCGCTCGTTTCGCATTCATCTGATCGATGGCGCGTATTACACGCTAACGAGACCCAGACGGCAATACCGGGAGTTCGAGAGTCTTTGGCGAGCGGGGCCGCCCGAAGTTACGAACGCGCTGCCATGCCGGCCGGTGCGCCCGCCTTCGCCCCGTCCTCCAGCATCAGCTTCGCCACCTGCTCCCCGAGCCGCAGCGAGTAGTTCTGCCCGCGGTCTTCCGGGTACACCTGCGTGGTGTTCGCGAGGTAGAGCCCGTCGACGCCCGTCCGCATATCCGCGATCTGCCGGGAGTAGTTCGTCGTGATGACCGGCTGGCCGCCCGGGTCCTTGAACAGCCACTTCTGGCGCACCCAGCTCGGGTCGAACTTCGGGTTGATGCGCCGAATGCCCGCCAGGTAGCTCTCGAACACCTGGTCGGCGTCCATCTGCAGCACCGGGTTGTCGGGCGACGCGTAGTTCGACAGGTACACGATGTGGTTCCCGCCGTACTTCTCGGGCGGCATGAAGTTCGTGTGCTCCACGCACGCCACGAACGGCAGCGGGTCGGCGATGTTCAGCCAGTAGATGTTGCTCAGCGGGCGGTCGAGCGCCAGCACGAGGCACGTCGCCCACTGGTAGCGCACGCGGTTCAGCACTTCGAGGTAACTTTCGGGCAGTCCTGGCGCGATTTTCGTGGTGATGACGTTCGGAGTGGTCATCAGCACCTGGTCGAACTCGTGGAGCTGGCCGCCAGCGCGGATGCCTCGCACGCGGCCGCCTTCGATCGCCACTTCCTCGACCGGGCAGTTGAGGTGGATGGTCGCGCCCTTCGCTTCGACACGCCGCCCGAGCTCTTCGATGTACTGCTTGAACGACCCTTCGAGGTACCCGAGCTGCTCCTTCGCGCCCGCTGCGCCCTTCCGCGAGGCGAAGCGCAGGTAGACCTTGCCCCAGAGCCAGGTCATGCCCACCTTATCGGCCTGGTCGGCGAACTTGCCCCGAAGCAGCGGCCCCCAGAGCGCATCGAACGCCTTCTTGCCCACCGCGCGCTCCATCCAGTCGCGCGCGGTGACGCCTTCGTACTTCCTCCAGTTGTGCTGGCGGCGCAGCCACACGGCGGCGAGCCCAAGCCGTACCCGGCTCGTAAACGGGATGGCCGTATAGCGGATGAGGTCGAGCGGCGTCACGAAGGGGTAGATGCGGCCATTCCGCAGGATGCCAACCTTCGACTCGATCCAGCGCAGCCGGTCGCCGTAGCCCATCTCCTCGATGTACCGGATGCAGACCGTGTCGTTCGTGAAGATGTGGTGGTAGAACTGCTCGAGCGCCTCGCCGCCGGCGTCGAACGTCACGACCTGGCCGCCGACGTCGCTCTTGCCCTCGAAGATCGTGACCTGGTGGCCCTGCTCCTGCAGCACGCGGGTCGCGGCCAGCCCGAGAACGCCCGCGCCGACGATACCGATCCTCATGGCGCCACCGCCTCCTCCGTTTCAACGCGCTGAGATACCCGCCGGAACGAGAGCCCGAAGCTCCAGAAGATGAGCAGCCAGAGGATGGTCGTCGGTACCAGCACGAAGGCGTGCGCGACGACCGCGTAGGCGCTTGCCCGGGCGGCAGCGACGCCGGCGCTCGTCAGCACCAGCCGTGTTGCCCATTCGAACGGGCCGGTTCCGCCGAAGAACGTGGGGATGATGATCGCCAGGTTCGATGCCGAGAGCAGCAGCAGGTAGTGCGCGAAGCTCACGTGCAGGTCGAAGCCGAGCCCGATGATCGCGTAGGCCGACCCTTCGACCGTCCAGGCGATGATGCTGAACAGCACCACGAGGCCGAGCGAACGCGCGTCGTGCACCGAACGAAAGCTCTTCACGAGCTCATCGGCGATGTGTTCGGCCTGCGGTTCGAGACGTTCCGGCAGCAACTTCGCCAGGCGGTGCATCACGCGCGTCGCCCGCTCCTGCGAGAGCGTAAGGAGGTAGAACGCCGTGAGCGCGACGATGAACAGGATGGTCGAAACGATGGCGATCGCCTGCAGCTTGCCGTTGTCGAACCCGACGATGGAGCCCGAAATCAGCAGCAACAGCACCAGCGTGCAGCCGTCGAACAGCCGCTCGACGGCGATGGTGCCGAAGGTGCCCATGCGCGTCACACCTTCGCGCTCGCCCAGGATGTAGGCGCGGACCACCTCGCCGGCGCGGGCCGGGAGCAGGTTGTTCGCCATGTACCCGATGATGGCGTAGGGAAAGAGCTGCACCGGGCTCATTGGCGCGACCGGCCGCATCAGCACCGACCAGCGCACGCAGCGGGCGCAAATCGCGAGGAACAACACGATGCCGGCGGGGAAGAGGTACCAGTAATTGGCTTCTTCCAGCGCCTGGCCGATTTCCCTGGGGTGGGTCGCTCTCAGAAAGAGGCCGATGAACACGGCGCTGATTGCGACGCCGGCCCAGAAACGTACGGATCGAAACAAAGGGCAGTCCTTGCGGCCACGGAGTTGCGGAGCCGAGGGCGCCGCCCCCTTCCGGCCTTCACAGCGTAACATCGCCCTGCGGCACGATCCCGTAAGGCAGCGCAGATCCCCATCCTTCGCGTATTACAGTGCCGTCAAATCGAACGAAGCGATCGGCCGCTAGCGGGAATTCGCGATCGGCAACAGCCGGACATCGGCGGTGGAGCCGCCCTCCACCACCCAGAGCCCGCCATCCACCGCGGTCATGCCGTAGGGGAAATCGAGCGCGGTCGAACCGCCGTCCACGTGCCCGCTGAGGGTGCCGTCGCGGTCGTAGATGCGCACCTCGCTGTTCGACGGGAGACTCACGGCGAGGCGGCCATCGGGGAGCGCCTCGAGGTACGGCTTGTCGGTCACCTGCTGGCCGCCCCAGCCCTCAACCGGGAAGCTTCCCTGCCAACTGCCATCGCCGTTCAGCAGCACGACCCGCGCGTTGAACATGTCGGCCACGAACACCGTCCCGTCCGATGCGATGGCGATACCCACCGGCTCGTTGAACTGCCCTTCGCCCGACCCTTCGACCCCACCGATGGTCCGGATGTACTCGCCGTTCGGGCGGTAGACGTTGATGCGGTCGAAGCCCGTATCGGTCACCCAGAGGTTGCCGTCGGCGTCGAAGGCAGCGTCGCGCGGCCCGTAGAGCTCCTGCGGCGACGGCTTCGCGTTCGGCCCGACGTCCGCAGGCTGCTTCCCGAACCCGCCTGTCGGCTTCAGGTCCTTATCGAAGGTCCGCACGCGCCAGCCGAAGGTGTCGGCCACCACGACCATCCCCTCCGGGCTCACGGCCAGCCCCCACGGCTCCGACGCTTCCTGCGGGTCGCCCGCGGTGTCCCGGATGTCGACGGACGTGATGAAGTTGCCCTGGGCATCGAATTTCGAAAGCTTCCGCGTGGAGCTGTCGATGACGTACAGGTTGCCTTCGCCGTCGGGCTCGATGTCGATCGGCGAGAGGAACTGCCCCGGCAGGAGGCCGTATCCGCCGAACTTCGGGTGGCCGTCTGCGTCGGTGGTGGGCTTCGGCGGTTCGAGCGGCAGCGCCGAAAGCTTCCCGGTCGTCACATCGAAGTTCGCCGGGAAATACGCCACCGCATCCACCGAGCCGCAGGAGTTGCAGCGCGAGCCACGGTCGGGCGCGCCGTAGATTTCGTCCGCCTCGTGGTCGCGCCAGTACTTGGCCCACGTTCCAGGCCAGCTCCCATCGAACACGTGCGAGAAGATGTGCTTCCACGTGGCGAGCCGGAACGGGCCGCACTCGCCAGCTTTGGCGGTGCAGTCGAACTGGTCGACCCGCATGGCGCTCTTGTAGCGCTCATCGAACCACCAGCGGTGCGGATACGGCTGCGGGCTGCCGTAGAGCGTCCCCGAGGCGGCGATCGTGTCGTTCACCTTGTCCTCGTTCGCCTTGTTCACGAGCAGCACCTCGAACTCGCCCTTCGGTGCGCCGTTCGACATGTCGACGTAGCTCACGGCTTTGTAGTCGCGGAGGTACCACGCCCACGGCCACGCGAACGAATCAGCCGAATCGACGGCGATGGGCAGGTTGTGCCCCTTGCCCGAGGTCTCCGCCAGCTGGTTGATGCTCGCCATGATGTCCGGGATGTCGGGCGAGCTCTGCGTATAGATGAGCATGTCCTCGGGCACGTCGCCCCGTTCGTAGACCACGCCGACCATCGTCCGCAGCGAGAAGAACGCGAGCGCGCCCACGCAGGCCACCACCGCCACCGTGCCCGCTGCGCGCGCCCCGAACGGCCGCACGGTGAAAAGGATGACCCCCACCGCCAGCGCGAGCACTACCAGCCGCACCGCGAGATAGCCCGACCCGCCCGGCAGGAAGGCGATAAGCGCGAGCGCACCGGCCGATATCGCCGCGACGCTCGCAAGCGGCAGGAGCACGCGCCGCAACGCGGGCCGCTCCGTCCACGCGCCCCACGCTCGCTGGACCGTCCAGCCGGCGAGCACCGCCGCCGGCAGCGCGAGGTGCACGTTCAGCCAGGGCATCTTTTCGCCGCCCCACGACAGGGCGAGCCACATACCGACGAGCCACGTCCAGAGGAACCGCGAGAACGCGTTTCCCCGCACGGTCGACCACCAGGCCCCGCCGATGCACAGCGCCAGCGGCAGGAACTCATAGGCCGGCATCAGCAGGTAGTAGTAGAACCACGGCTGGTCGCCGCGGGTGGCATCGTGCTGACTGTACCAGTAGTCCAGAGAACCCCACGGCCCGCTCACCAGGCCCATCTCGTTCCGCCAGAACGAGGTCATCAGTGTCAGGTAGACGGCCGTCCCGACGGCGAAGGCGATCGCCCACACCTTCGGGCGCCACTGCAGGCCAACGAACGCCGCCGCACTCACGCTGATCGCGAACAGCCCCGCCAGCGCGAGCGCGTCGTTCGCCGAAATGCTCCCGTCCGCGAACTGCTTCTCCCAGTTCAGGCGGTCCTTTTCGACGATGCCGAACTTCTCGAGCACAAAGACGCGGCTGATCGGCGTGAGCAGCGGCAGCGTGAGCGTACCGAGCAGCACAAGCAGGTCGCCCGTCCGCGGGAGCTCGTCACCGAGGTCGAACCGCCGCCGGAGGGCCGGGAAGAACGGCCAGAGCGCCGCGATGATCCAGGCGTACGGCGCGAGGAAGAACGTCATCGCCCAGCGCCGCCAGCGCTCGTCGAGGTCGCGCGCGACGAGCATGCGCCGCCCCAGTTCGGCCGAGAGGTGCAGGTCGAGGTACACGAGGAACACGGCGAAGGTCAGGAACGCGCCCTCCTTCACCAGCACCGCCCCCACGAACGACGCCGCCATCACGTACAGCCAGCGGTCGCGTCCCTCGTCGATGTACCGCCAGAAGCTGACGACCATCAGCAGCGTGAAGACGGCCATGTAGATGTCTTCGCGGAAGAAGCGGCTGTAGTAGACGAGCGTCGGTGAGAACGCGATGAACGCGACCGCGGCGAACGTCCCCACGAGCCCCAGCCGCTTTCGCAGCAGCAGCGGCAGGGCCACCATCGCCGTCCCGAACAGGGCCGCGGAGACGCGGGCGGTGTAATCGTTGTCGCCGAGGATAAGGAAGACGAGGCCCTGGACGTGGTAGTACAGCGGGCCGTGGAAGATGGGGCTGTGCGTGTAGTCGCCCTGGATGAGCTTCCACGACCACTGGGCGTGGATGCTCTCGTCGTGGTGGAGCGCCCGCGAGCCGAGGTCCCAGAAGCGCAGCGCAAACCCCGCGGCGAACACTGCCACGTAGAGCGCGATCTCCCCGTTGATCGCCAGTCGCGCCGCCAGCAACCGGTCGAGAGCGGCAGGGCGATCCGCGCGGGCGGCCGTGGCGGTCTGGCTGGTCATTGGCTGGCTCGGCTATACACGGCGATTGGCTCCGGCTTGATGGTCACGGTATCCCTGTCGACGAACCAGTGAAGGTAGGGAAGCACCCCATCCGTCGGCGGCTCAACCCTGCGCACCAGCGCCCACTCGCCGGTCACGCGGTTGTAGCCGGCTGGCGGCGGCGCATCGGCGGGCCAGATGAG
This sequence comes from Hyphomicrobiales bacterium, assembly GCA_050260715.1. Taxonomy (GTDB): domain Bacteria; phylum Chloroflexota; class Dehalococcoidia; order Tepidiformales; family Tepidiformaceae; genus JALOAP01. The sequence goes on from JBLNCO010000158.1 coordinate 7,357, forward strand.
GACCGCGGCGTCCGGTGGCACCCGCGAAGCTATCACGATCTTCCCGGAGTCGCGGAAAGGCCACGTAATTTCGTCGTCGAAATCCGGGTGCACCACCACGAGGCCGCCATCGCGCGCAGCGAGGCCCAGCGCGGTGTCGCGGAGGTCGCGCGCCTGGTCCGGCGAAACCGGCGACGGCAGCGGCTCCTCATCCGCCGCGATGGCCACGCCGAACGTCCCGGGCACCATCACGAGCGCTCCCACGGCCACGCCGGCCACGAGCAGGGTCGGCCGCGCGCGTGGCAGGTAAAGCAGGTAGGCGAGCGCCGCAAGCGCCGCCACCAGCCACATCGCGGCGAAGAACTGGTCGTTCGCGCCGCCGACGTCGTCGCGGCGCGCCCAGTCGACGACGTTGGCGAGCCCGAGCAGGGCCGCCGCCGCGGCCGCGGGCAGGAGCAGCCGCGCGAACCGCCAGTCGGCGCGCGCGACCCGGGCGAGGCCCGAGGCGAGCGCTGGGCCGGTCAGCAGGGCCAGCGGGGTCGTCAGGGCGACCAGCGGCGCCGATTGTTGCGAAGTCGCCGCCGCGAGGAACCAGGCCGCCGAAAACACCGACCATCCCACGAGCACCAGCCGCGCGCGGTCCACGGCCACGCCGCGCTGGATGTGGGCCAGCACTGCCGCCGCCGACGCAATCCCCGCGAGCACCAGCGGCCAGCTGTACAGCAACAGCAGGTCCCAGGCGCTCGATGTCGTCCATTCCTCTTCGAAGCCCTTCGCGAACAGGTCGAACGGCGCGACGATGAGCCCGTCGTCGGGCCCGAGCCCGAACCGCAACGACGTGACGGCCACGCCCACGGCGACGCCGCCGGCCGCGAAGAGCAGCGGACGCCGTTCGGTGGG
>JBLNCO010000159.1:0-3781 GCA_050260715.1 Hyphomicrobiales bacterium
AGGCCAGCGCCTCTTCGATCGCGTTCAGGTCGGCGCGCTGGATGTTCTCGATGAGCGCGAGTTCGAGCAGCTCGCTGTCCTCGGCCTCGCGCACGATGACCGGGACCTTGTCGAGGCCCGACAGGCGCGCCGCCTGGAGCCGCCGTTCGCCCGCGATCAGCCGGTACCCGCCCGCCTCGTCGCGGCTGACCACGAGGGGCTGAATGATCCCGTGCTCGCGGATGGAGTCGGCCAGCTCACGCAGCTTTTCGGGCTCGAAGTGCGTGCGGGGCTGCTCGGGGTTCGGCGCCACGAGGTCGATGTCGATGTAGTCGGGGCCGCCGCGGCGAGCGGGCGCCGGGGCTCCGTTCGCGGGCGGCGCTGCCTGTTCGCTCGGAACGGCCATAGCTTCGGCGGGCGGCTCGGGAGCGGCGACGGGCGGCGGCGGTGCTTCGGTGGGTGCGCTGCTCCCACCACCACCTCCGAAGAGGGCGTCGAGCCCGCGGCCGAGGCCGCGGCGTGGCTGAGTCATACGGCTTCCTCCGCGGGGACTGTTGGAGCTGGATGACGACTGGTTCCCACAGGGTCAGGGCAAGGGCATGACGGCCTCATACCGGCACCCCGACCCGTTCGAGCAGCTCCTGCGCGAGCGTGTCGTACGCATTCGCGGCGCGGCCGCCCGGTTCGTAGCGGAAGATCGACTGGCCGTGGCTCGGCGCTTCGCTCAGCCGCACGGCCCGCGGGATGACCACCTTGAAGGTCTGCTCGAAGTGGCTGCGGACTTCGTCGACCACCTGCTGCGCCAGGCGGGTGCGCGCATCGAACATGGTCAGCAGCACGCCGAGGATGCTGAGCCCCGGGTTGAGGTTGCGCTTCACCAGCTCGAGCGTCTGGATGAGGCGGCTGAGCCCTTCGAGCGCCATGTACTCGCACTGCACCGGGATCACCACGTTGTCGCTCGCCGTGAGGGCGTTGATGGTCAGCAGGCCGAGCGACGGCGGGCAGTCGATGAAGATCCAGTCGTAGTTGCCGCGAATGCCGTGCAGCCCGTTCGCCAGCCGCCGCTCGCGCGCCATGGCCGGTACCAGCTCGACTTCGGCGCCCGCGAGCGCCGGGCTCGCGGGGATGACCGAAATGTGCTCCTCGGGCACTTCGATGATGCACTCGTCGGCCGGGACCTCTTCGAGCAGCAGGTCGTACACACCGGGCTGGTCGTCCGAAGGGACCACGCCGGCGGCGCTGGTCGCGTTCGCCTGCGGGTCGAGGTCGACGAGCAGTACCTTCTGCGAGCGGCGTCCGAGTGCGGCGGCGAGCGAGACGGCGGTCGTGGTTTTGCCCACGCCGCCCTTCTGGTTCACGAACGTCACGATGCGTGCGGTCATCAGGCGGCCACCTTTCGCAACCTGGCTTCGATCGCTGCCCGCGAGGGCACTCCGGCCATCCCGGCCCCTTCCACGGCGAGCGCCCCGGCGGCCAGCGCGAACTGGCACGCCTCGTGCAGGTCGCCGGTTTCCGCGTACCGGACCACGAACGCCGTCGCGAAGCAGTCGCCGGCGCCGGTGGGCTCGATGGGGTTCGCGGGAAGTGCTTCGAACGCGGTTTGCCGTCCCGCTTCGAACATCAGCGCGCCACGGTAGCCGAGCGTGAGAAGCACCGTCATCCCCGCGGCCGCGAGGTAGCGGGCGACCTCGGTGGGCTCGGCGGTGTCTTCGTCGCTGAGGAACGCGAGCACGCCCGGTGCGATGAACGGCGCCACCTGCGCGATCGGGTCCGGGTGCGGGATGACGCGGCCGTCGGCGGCGGCGCGGAGCGGGCCCTGCAGCGCGACGGCGGTCACGCGGGCGCGAACCGGGGGAATCGCGGCGAGCTCGTGGTACGCCGGCGCCACGAGGTGCGCGTCCATCGCTGGAACGGCCGCCCAGTCGGCATCGAGCGGCGAGCCTTCGGCGAGGATGAGCTGCGTGCGCTTGCCGGAAGGGTCGTAGCGGTTCGCGTAGCGGGGCGCCGGGTTCGTGCCGCAGGCGATGACGTCGATGCCGGCGAGCGCGGAGCGGTCGTAGCCCGGGTGCAGGTGGGTCACGAGCCGCACATGCGCCCCGAGGGCGGCGGCAGTCCGTGAGCAGTAGAGGGAGGGTCCGCCGGGTATCCAGGTCCCGTCCGGCGCCTGGTCCTCGGCGACATTGCCTGTGACGACGATGTCCGTAGCGACCCTCCTCCTGGCGTTACCGCCGTGAGCTGATGACGACCTTCCGGTTATCGCCTTCGCCGATGCTGTTCGTGACGAGGTCCGGGTCGTCGGCGAGAGCGAGGTGCACCAGGCGCCGTTCCGACGCCGTCATCGGTTCCAGGGTGATCGCGCTTCCCGTCTGGCGGACGCGATCGGCCATGCGCTGCGCGAGCGACACGATCTGCGACTCGCGCCGATGGCGGTAGTGCTCGACATCGATCGAAACGCCGCCTTTCCCCGGGTAGCGGCGGCTGACGATCAGGTTCACCAGGTACTGCAGCGAAAGGAGCGTGTCGCCGCGCCGTCCGATGAGGAGCCCGAGGTCGTCGCCCTGGATGTCGATCACCGCGCGCACCATACCAAGTCCATCGCCCGGCGTGAGCGGTTCCCGGATCGTGAGCTCCGCATTTATGTCGAGGATACGCAGCAGGTCATCGACCGTCTGGGCCGAAAAGTCGACTTCTTCGGCGTTGATGTCGGGCTCGATGTGCGGCTCTTCTTCGCGCTCCCGGCGCCGCGGACGCTCGGCCTGCTCCGCGCGCTGCTCGTGGTGTTCGGCGCCGCCCCGGCCCCGGCGGCCGCGCCCGCGTTCGCGCCCGGCCGAGCCTGCGCCAGGGCTCACCGGCTCCGCGGCGGGTTCGCCGGAGAAGTCGGGTTTCCGCAGGAAGTCGGCCTCGGTGAGCTTCGGTGTGGCCTGTTCGAACGAAGGGCGGCTGGGCCGCCCGGCACGCTGACTGCCGTTGCGGCCGTTGCCGCGCTGTCCGCGCTCCTGCGTGCGGCGCTGGCCCTGGCGGTCGCGGCCCTGGCCGCGCTGCTGGCCGCGGAGGATGCGGGTATCGGGCAGGGGGACCCCGTTCGCCGCCGGCTCGGGTTCCCCCGTCGCACGCTGGACGCGCACCCGCGCATCACGGCCGCCCACCCCAAGGAATGCTTTTCGCCCTTCGTCGAGGACGATCATTTCGACGCGCCCCGCCTCGAAATCCTGGCGGCTGGCGCCGAGTTGCTTGAGTGCCCGGCTAAGGGCGTCGTCGACGGTTTTGCCGCTTGCTTCGGCCTGGTCCATTTGCGGTCCTCAGTTCTGGATCAAATTGGGAAACCACCGCCTTCGACCGTGCTGGCGCGCCCGTTCCCGAGCCATCGGTGCCCGGGGGCGCGGGAGATCTGCCGGTAGGCGGCGTGGCGGGCGTTCGTACGTGGACGATGGGGTCGATGTGGAGCGGTGCGAAGCCATAGGTGGCGACGTTGAAGCCGATGCCGATGAGCGAGTTCACGACCCAGTACAGCGCGACGCCAGAGGGAAAGCTCAGGGCGAAGAAGGCGAACATGAGCGGCATCATGTAGGCCATCATTTGTTGCTGCGCCCGCGCGCGTTCGTCGGTCGAAACCGTCACCTGCGTCTTCGTCTGCGCCCAGGTGGTAAGCCCAACGAGTACGACCATCAGGCCCGCCGCGCTGAGGAGGCCGACGTCGTTGGGCGTCGCACGAAGGTCCATCCCCAGGAACGACTCGCTCAGCGGGATGGCGTGCTGGATGTAGCTCCACCCATACAGGTGCGAATGGAGCGATTCGAGGGCT
>JBLNCO010000160.1:0-22464 GCA_050260715.1 Hyphomicrobiales bacterium
TTCGCACCGGCACACGCTGCGAGCGCACGCCCTCTCGCGTCCCTTCGCACTGGGCATTGCGCACCGGGCACCGGGCACGGGGCACCGGGCACTGGGCACTTCGCACTGGGCACTGCGCACCGCTCACCGCCCACTTCCCGCTCGCCTCAGTCGATGACCAACACGAGCCCCGCGACGGCCGGGATCACAAACCACACCACCGCCGTCAGCACGATGGCGACCGTCGCAAACAGCGTGCTGTCGTTCTCCGGCGGGTTCCCCGCATGCCCGATCGTCTCCCACAGCGCCGCCAGCGGCCGCTGCATGATCAGCGTCGACCGCCGGTGCGCAACCGCCGCCCCCCGCAACATCACCGTCGAAAGCGCCAGGAACAGGACGAACAGCACGGCCAGGCCGACCCAGACGACCGCCCGGTTCCCGAAGTCGATCGCCCCGATGAGGTTCGTGAACGACGCCAGCAACGGCACGAGCGCGCCGCCGACGAACAGGATCGGCGCCAGCGTCCCGCCCCCGCTGAATGTGGGCGCCAGGCGGTCCATCTCCACGCGTGCGCTCGCCAGCAGCCGCCGCTCGGGCGCGCCCGGCGGGCACTGTGCCTCCCGGCGCGCGTACAGCGTCCGCAGCCGCTGGGCGATGCTCTCTGCGTACGACTTCACGATGTACTCGGCCACGAATTCGATGCCGACCGCGAGCACCGGCGACAGTGGCCCGAGCCGTGGCGTTCCCGGGTCGCGCGAGCCCTCCCGGTCGAGCACCTCCAGCGCCCGCATGGTCAACCGGTGTGCTTCCGCGAAGCGCTCGGGCTGGGCGAGCGGCGCCATCACCGCCAGGTCCGCCGCGATTCGCATCTCCGCCTCGCGCTGGCCGCCCATCCGCGCGAGCGCCGCTTCGGCCGCCGCCTCCGGGTTGCCCGTGAGCAGGCGGCGCGTGCGGTCGAGCTGCTCCGTCAGTTCGTCGAGCAGCAGCTCATCGACTCGCGGCCGCTGGCCTTCCGGCTGGCTCTCCCCGGCTGTCGTCACACGCGGAAGTGTAAAGGATTCGCGCCCGCGCGCCGCGAACAACCGCGCCCGTACGGCTGAACTCCGAATTCCGGCGCGCTATGACCGGCGCCCGCCCAGCAGGTCCCCGCAGAACGACGCGACCCCCCCGTTGAGCACGTCCGCCGCTTCCCACTGCAGGAAGTGCCCGGCATCGCGCACCAGGAACGGCCCGACGTGGTCCGGGAACACCACCGCCGCCATCCGGTCGAACTCCGGAAAGATCACGTGGTCCGATGGCCCGAACAGGATGAGCGTCCGCGTCGGGTTCGGCGTCGCCATCGCCGAAGGCTCGCTCCGGGCGCGCTGGTGGAAGCTGCTTTCGTACGCCCCGAAGCTCGCGCGCAGCTTCGCGCCGTCCCCGAAGGGCTCCGTCATGAAGTCGACCGCCTCCGGCGAAAAGCCGCCGGGGTGCGCCCAGAACCGTGACGTGTAGAACGTGGCGATGTACCGCCGCCGCTCGCCCGGCGTCCCCAGCTCCGCCGCCAGCGCATCGGCATCGTTCCCCTGCCGTACGAAGTAGTCCGAAGCCTCGCGCGCCGGCCGCGTCCGCATCCCCGCCATCCGCTCGTTGTCGTACGGCAGCGGCGAGTTGAACAGCACCATCCGGTCGACGAAGCCCGGGTACCGCAGCGAGATGTCCTGGATGACCGGCCCGCCGAGGTCCCCGCCGCACACCACCACCCGTTCGTGCCCGAGCTCGTCGTGGACCAGCGCGTACAGGTCGCGCGCGTGCGACGGCACGTCGTGGTACCCGTCCGGACCGACGTCCGATTCCCCGAAGCCGCGCAGGTCCGGGACGATGACTTCGAAACCCGCCGCCGCCAGCGGTTCGATGTTCCGCCACCAGATCCGCTTCGTTTCCGGCCAGCCGTGCACCAGCAGCAGCGGCACCCCGCCTTCGCCCTCGCGCACGTACGCCTGCCGGAAGCCCCGCACGGTCGTGAAATGGGTCCGGAATCGCTCCGGCCGAAGGTCATCGGTCATTCCTGCTGCCTCGCCAGTTGGTCTCGGAGCGCCGAAGATAGCAGTTCCAGCTAGCCTTCGCGCCACCCCATTCAGGAGGTACCGATGCCCTACCGCGCCTACGTCGTCAACAAGGACGGCGACAACTTCTCCGCGAACCTCACCACCCTCGACGAATCCGACCTCCCCGAGGGCGACGTCACCATTCGCGTCGAATGGTCGAGCGTGAACTACAAGGACGGCCTCGCCTTCAGCCCCACCGGCCGCGTGATTCGCAGCTACCCCATGACCCCCGGCGTCGACCTCGCCGGCACCGTCATCGAATCGAAGGACTCGCGCTTCTCGCCCGGCCAGGCGGTCGTCGTCATCGGCTACGACCTCGGCGTGAGCCATCCCGGCGGCTACGCCGAACTCGCCCGCGTGCCCGCCGACTGGGTCGTCGCCCTCTCCGATGGGCTGACCACGAAGGAAGCGATGGCCATCGGCACCGCGGGCTTTACCGCCGCGCAGTCAGTCATCGCCCTCGAAGAGCACGGCGTACGGACGGATGGCGGGCCGGTCATCGTCACCGGCGCCACAGGTGGCGTCGGGAGCACCGCCGTCAGCATCCTCGCCCAGCGCGGCTATACCGTCGCCGGAAGCACCGGCAAGGCGGCGGAGCGCGACTACCTGCAAGCCCTCGGCGCCACCGAGATCCTCTCGCGGGAAGAGGTCAGCGCCGAAAGCTCCCGCCCGCTCGAAAGCGAGCGCTGGGCCGGCGCCGTCGACCCCGTCGGGGGTTCCACCACCGCCTACCTCATCCGCACGACGAAGTACGGCGGCAGCATCGCCCTCTCGGGGCTCACCGGCGGCGGCAACGTCAACACCACGGTCTTCCCGTTCATCCTCCGCGGCGTGAACCTGCTCGGCATCGACTCGGTCTTCTACCCGATCGAAAAGCGCCGTGCCCTCTGGCAGCGGCTCGCTACGGACCTCAAGCCCCACGGGCTGCTCGACTCGATCGCCCACGAGACCGGCCTCGAAGGCGTGCCCGACGCTGTCGCGAAGATCCTCGATGGGAAGATCCGCGGCCGTGTCCTCGTCCGCGTCAACTGAGGCGGCCCGGGGGCTACCCCGGCCGCACAGTCAGCCGCCCGAGCAGCGTCTCGTACTGCTCGGGCGTGATCGGCCGCACGACCCGCCCGGCGCCCGTCCAGAATGGCCACTTCCAGTCGCCCGTGGCGCGCGGCTGCTCAACCGGCTCGTAGACCGGGCTCTCCTTGCTCGCCAGCATCAGGTGGTAGTGGTCCCCGAGCGGCACCGTCTCGTTGATCAGCCCGATCCAGTGGTGCATCTCGCCGTCGTCCAGCCCGAAGGTCGTGCCAAGGTACCGGTACCGCCCGCCGACCGGCCGCGAGGCGCTGTTCACGTACTTCGCGCGCTCGCCGAACGCCCGGCGTACGGCTGCGGCGCCCAGCGCGTACAGCCGGTTCGTCGTGATCGCCTCGTCGAGCGGCACGCTCCCGAGCCCGAGGATGTCCCGCAGGACGAACTCGCTGTACTGCTGCGCCAGCGGGTCCGGGTCGTCTTCGAGCGCCTCGACCACCTGCAGCCACGAGATGGCCCGCCAGCGGCCGTCCCGCGCGCACATCGGCAGGGTGAGCAGCACCAGCGCCGGTTCGGCGTCCCAATCCGTGCGAACGCCTTCCAGCGCCGCCAGGTGCCGGTCGTCGGCGCCGAGCTCCACCTGCACCTCGACGATCGCCCGCTGGCCCCCTTCGAACGTGAGCAACAGGTCGGCCACGCCCGCGCCCGCGAGCCGCGGCTGCACTTCGACCAGCGCGATCGGCTGCCCGCTCGCGCCGGCAGCATCCGAGACCAGCGCGGTCAGCATCCGCTGGCCCCGCTTGAGGAAGTACGCCAGGCCAGAGGTACAGTAGTTTTCGAACGGCGTTGCCGGTGAGCCCGGCCGGTAGGCCGAGAGCATCGTGAACAGGTTCGCGTCAGGCATGATCCCAGTATGGCATCCCTGCCCGGCGCGCACGCCCCCGGGAGGACCCATGACCGAACCCCGCGGACTCGCCGACTACCTGCGCCAGAAGGGCGAAGCCATGAAGCGCGCCGCCGCCGCTCGCCCGACCGCGGACGAATGGCGCGAAGAGGTCCAGGCGACCGTCGTTGCCGACGACCTCACCGGCGTTCGCAAGCTCCACATCCGCGACTGGCAGCTCATCAGCGATTCCGGTCCGGCATTCGGCGGCTGGGGTCTCGGCCCGTCATCGCCCGAGCTCCTTTGCGGCGTGCTCGCCACGTGCCTCACCCACACCTACGAGATCGGCGCCGCCACGATGGGCGTTCCCATCGACCGAATCGAAGTGCGCGTCACCGCCAACAACAACGACGCGGGCCTCCTCGGGATCGAATCCAGCGACCCCGCCCTCCCCTGGGGCATCACGGCCCGTGTTTCGGTCGAATCCGCCGCGCCCGCCGCCCGGGTGGACGAACTTCACGCCTGGGCGAAGGCGCATTGCCCGCTGACCAACCTCGTCCGCACCCCGAACGACGTCCGCATCGAAGTCGTGCGCTAGCCGGGCCGCACCGGGTACTCCACCCAGTCGGTCACCGGCCGCATCACGCGCGTGTGCGTGACGGCGGTCAGCTTGTGCCGCTCCCGCACCCCGTTCGCCATGCGCGTCCAGAGTTTCTGCATCTCCTCGCCCAGCTCGGCGGGTGGTGGCTCGGTCGCCCGCGTCGATTCCCAGTGCGCCATCGAGTCGTACGCCGTCAGCAACACGAGCTCGTTGCTCGCGCCGCCGTGCATGTGCGCGAACAGCCCGAGGATCTTGCAGCCTCGCGCCTCCATGTACGGCCAGATCTCCTCGCGCGAAATGCGCTTGAACTCCGCGCCAGCCCCGCGCTCGATGACGAATGTGCGCTCGACGACGACCGTCATCCCTTCCTCCCCGCTAGTTCACGCGCCGCTCGCGGCCGGCCCAGTACGGCTCCCGCAGCTCGCGCTTCAGGATCTTGCCCGATGGGTTCCGTGGCAGCGACTCCGCGAAGTCGACGCTCTTCGGTGCCTTATACCCCGCGACACGCTCCCTGGCGAACGCGATCAGCTCTTCCGGCGTCACGTCGGCTCCCGGCTTCTTCACCACGATCGCCTTCACCGCCTCGCCCCAGCGGTCATCCGGCACGCCGATGACCGCCACGTCCGCGACGGCCGGGTGCCCGAACAGCGCGCTCTCGACCTCGGCGGGGTACACGTTCTCCCCGCCCGAGACGATCATGTCCTTCACCCGGTCGTGGATGTACAGGTAGCCGTCCGCGTCGAGGTACCCGGCGTCGCCCGTGTGGAACCACTCGCCGCGGATGGCGCCGGCGGTCTCTTGGGGCAGGTTCCAATAACCCTTCATCACCTGGTCCGACCGCACGATGATCTCGCCCACCTGCCCCGCGGGCAGCGAGTTGCCCTCGGCGTCGACCACCCGAATCTCGCACGTGCTCAATGCCTTCCCGCACGAACGCATGCGCTCGTTGCCGGCCGGGTCGTGGTCCTCGGGCGGCAGGTAGGTCACCGCGCCGGTCGTTTCGGTCAGGCCGTACAGCTGCGCGAAGCCGCACTTGAACGTCGCGAGCGCGTTCCGCAGCAGGTCCAGCGGGATCGGCGACGCGCCGTACGCGATCAGCTCGAGCGTCGAAAAGTCCGTCTCCTGCACGCCCGGCGTCTGCAGCAGGAACAGCAGCACGGCCGGCACGAAGAGCGCCTTCGTCACGCCGTGCTCGGGAATGGCCGCGAGGATCGCCGGAGGGATGACGTCCCGCATGATGACCGTCTTCGCGCCCGCGGCGAGCCCCACCAGGCCCCAGCCGCTGCCGGCGATGTGGAAAAGCGGCATCGCCACCAGGTTCACGTCCCGCGGGCTCCAGGTTCCCCACTCCCGGATGGCCATGGGCAGCAGCGTGAACAGGTTCTTGTTCGTGAGCTGCGCGCCCTTCGGGTGCCCCGTCGTTCCCGACGTGTACATCTGGATGGCCACATCGTCCGGGCCCACCGCCACCTGCGGGTCGGCGTCGGACTGGCGGTCGCGCCAGCGCTCGTAGGGCTCCCACTCGGCGTGCCCGCCCTGCAGGGCGATGATCTTCCGTACCGTCTTCAGTTCGCCGCGAATGCGCTCGATGACCGGCACGAACTCCTCGCCCACGAACAACACTTCCGCCTGGGCGTCGTTGATCACATAGGCCACCTCGGGCGGAGCGAGGCGCCAGTTCACGGCCACCAGCACCTCGTTCGCCTGGGCCGCCCCGAAGAACACCTCGAAGAACAGGTCGGAGTTCTTGTCGATCAGCGCCACGCGCGACTCCGGCCGGCAACCCTCGGCGGCCAGGCCGTTCGCGACCTGGTGGGCGCGGCGGTTCAGCTCGCGATACGGCGTGTCGCGCCCTTCGAACGAAAGCGCCACGTTGTCCGGAGTTTCGGCTGCCCAGTGGCGCGGCAGGTCAGCAATGGTGCTGAACAGTGTCGTGGTGGTCATAGCCCATCCCCTTCTCGCGATTGGCGGGTATTCTCGCCCCAGCCCGCAACCCATGACAATCCGTGCGGCAAGGGCCCGTCCGAACGTCCTGGCCAGCGAGTGCTCGACTCCCGCGTGTTGTCCGAATGACTCGCCGCGGGCTGCGAAGCCGGCGGCGGCGCCGCGCGCAACGTCCCCCCGTTTCGCAACCTGCAACGGATGTTGCGCGAGCTCTGAGCCCTCCGCGAATGCGCTGCACGACAACTCAGGGTTATCCCCGACCCGGGCCCGAATACCCCCTCGCTGCGGTTTAGATTGCCTCGCCGCCCGCCGATAGTACGGGCGTGGGACGGGATACGCAGGCACTGCTCGAACGCATCGAAGACCTTCCGCCACTCCCGGCGGTCGCCGCACGCGTCATGGGGATGGCCGATGACGATCGCACCAGCGCCCTCGAGCTCGCCCAGGTCCTGAGCACCGACCAGGCGCTTACCGCCAAGCTCATCAAGATCAGCAACTCCGCCTACTACGGGTTCGCACGCCGGGTCAGCACCGTCCGCGAGGCCGTCCTCGTCCTCGGATTTAAGCAGGTGCGGCAGGTCGCCGTGGGCGCCGCGATCATGAACAACTTCAAGGGCCCGCGCCGCGACGACGGCTTCGATCTCGACCTCTTCTGGGGCCACTCGGTGGCCGTCGCTGTCGCGGCGGAGACCGTGGCGAAGAAGACGCGCGCGGCCAAACCGGAAGACGCCTTCACCGCCGGCATCCTCCACGACATCGGCCGGCTGGTTATCCGCCAGCTCATGCCCGACGAGTTCCGCCGGGCGGTCGAAATCGCGCGCAGCGGCCAGAGCTCCCTCCACGCCGCCGAACGCATGGTCGTCGGCTACTCGCACGACGACGTGGGGCGCGTGCTGGGCGAACGCTGGAAGTTCCCGGTGCACCTCATCGATGCGGTCGCGGGGCATCACGATAGCCGCCTGACCGCCGAAGCCGATGGCCTGGCGGGCGTTGTCGCGCAATGCAACCGCTGGGTCCTCCACTACGGCCTCTACTGCGGCTACGACCTCGATGTGCCGGAGATCGCTCCCCTCCCGCGCGAGCTCCTGGAGGTCGAAGCCGCCTGCGGCAGCATCGATCACGTGCTCGACCGCGCTTTCTCGTTCATCGAAAGTGCCTCCGGCACTCCCGACCGCTGGTACGCCGCTGCTGCTTCCTAATGCGAGGAAGACGTAACAGTTTGGAAAGGTAAACCGCGAGAACTGCTATCCGCGGTTGATCTTCGTCATAAGGACAGTGACCATCGCCGATAGATGGAAGATCAACCGGCGCGTAGTCCCTGGCTCCCCTTCTTCGTACTTTCGCTGATAGCCTTCGTTGGGAGCTGTGTGGCCCTCGCCGTGGTGCTGGCCAACTCTGTTGGCGGTCATTCACCCAGCAGCCTTGCCGCGAACCCCAACCCCTTCGAACCCGGCGACACTGACGGCCAGCCACAGGTGCTCAAGTACAGCGGTTCGCTCCCAGCGACCCTCGACCAGTCGCTCTTCCAGGGGGCGCTCGACCCCGGCGACGCCGATGTCGTCTTCGGCAGCGGCGATGGCCCCGACTCATTCGTCCGCCGCTACTTCGTCCCGGTCGTCCCGCTGCACGCCGCCATCGATTCCGTCACGCGCGCGCAGCTCGAGGAGCTCGTCGGCGGCCGCCTCGCCTTCTCCGATGTCGGCGGCCGCGGCGGCGTCCCGACGTTCATGGCCGCCAACGCCCGCGCCGACGTCCCGGTCATCGCGGGCTTCACCAGCGCGCCCGCCCAGGTGGTCGACGGCGACACCTACGAGGCCCTGTTCGCCGCAATGGCCGACCCCGACGCCGACATCATCGCCTTCGTCCCCCTCGACCAGCTGAACGCGCGCGTCTCCGCACTGGCCGTCGATGGCATCGACCTCGCTCGTGGCGCGGGCGACCCCGCCGCCTGGCCGTTCGTCGAACGCATCTCGCTCGAAGGCAAGACGAAGCGCGGCAAGGAGGCCGTGCCTCAGCTTCGCGCCCAGCTCGAAGTACCGCCGCCCCACATCACGCGCGTCATCGCCACGGGCGACATCCTCCAGTCGCGCTGCTCGCTCGCGGCGATCGAAGCCACCGGCGACTGGGGCGCCGCGCTCCGCGGCCCCGTCGGCGAATACCTGGCCGCTGCCGACCTCGCGCTGGGGTCGCTCGATGGCAGTATCCAGGACATCGGCGAGCCGTACCTCTGCGTGCCGATGGAGTGGCCGAACCTGACATCCCCACCGCAGGTGATGGAGGCGCTGACCCTGGCGGGCATCGACGAAGTCACCGTCGCGACGAATCACATCTTCGACTGTGGGCAGCAGTTCTGCGGCACCCAGGCGTTCACTCGCACCCTCCAGCTGCTCGACCAGGCGGGCATCAAGCACGTGGGCGGCGGCGCGAACCTCGAGGCCGCGCTCGCGCCGGCCATCTTCGAGGTCAACGGCGTGACCTTCGGCATCCTCGGCTTCGACGATGTCGCCGCGTACGAGCTCGAGGCGACCGACACCGAGCCCGGGACCGCCCCGCTCGACGACAGCTACGCGGAGGAGAACGCGGCCGGTGAACCGGCGTTCTTCCGGCCCGCCAGCGAGCTCAGCCTGACGCGGTTCACCCAGCGCATCCAGCAGCTCAAGCAGCAGGTCGATGTGGTCATCGTGCAGGTGCAATCGGGCACCGAAGACACCCACGACCCGAGCCCGCGCAGCCTCAAGGCCCTCCGCGCTGCGGCCGATGCGGGCGCGGACCTTGTCGTGGGCAACCAGGCGCACCACGTCCAGGCGGTCGAAACCCGCGGCGACACGTTCATCGCCTATGCGCTCGGCAACTTCATCTTCGACCAGACCCACACGCCCGAGCACACGCAGGGTTTCCTGCTCGAAGCCAGCTTCCTCGGGAAGAAGCTGCTGAACGTGAAGATGGTGCCCTACCAGATCGAGGACAAGTACAAGCCGACGTTCGTCGATGGCGCCCTGCGCACCAAGATCCTCGGCGACGTGTTCGACGCGTCCGCCCGCCTGCCCGCCCAGGACTGACGCGAGGCGGCCCCCGGAAATCGGCGACCGATTGCTAAAATAACAGTACAGGATAAACACCCCGCCCGATGGGCCGTCCCCCCGCCCGGCCGGTTCCGAAACGGCTAACGCGCAAGTAATGACACGCGCATTACGGATTTGCTCGCACCTTGATCAGGGTTGGTGCCGAAGGTTGACGGGGCATTCCCCGCCTCCGTAGAGATAGGTAGGACGAGGAAACTCCGACCAGGCAGGTGATCCATGCCGCACGCCGAACTCCTTGCTGAGGAAATCGCCATCCTTCGCGAGACCATTCGCGCCAACGACGGCGCGAACGTCGCGAACTGGTCCTTCGCCCGCAAGGTCGACCAGCTCATCTCCGACTTCTACGACGATATCGGCGAGCTCACCGACCTGCGGCTCTCCGACATCATCGACCTGTTCCTCATCAAGGTCCTCTACGTCGAGCGCAAGAGCCGCGACGCCACCACGCTCGAGTACATCGGCCGCATGATGGAGCGCTACCTGAAGGCCAGCGACCTCGCCGTCGGGCCGCGCCGCGGCTTCGTGCCCTACCTGACCGACCTCATGGAGGAGACGGCGAACCCATCGCGCGCCCAGCAGAACGCGTTCGAGTCGTACCGCAAGTACGGCGACAACGCGTTGTTCATCTCGGGCATCTTCCCGCAGAGCCTTGGCCGCAAGCGCGGCGTGGGCCGCCTGGGCGGAGCTCCGTTCGTCGACAAGTCGTACTTCATCACCATGGGCCGCCGGTACTACGAAATGGCCGCCGGCCACGAGCTCGCCGAGTGGGTCAGCCTGCGCGAAACGTTGCTGCGCCTCGCGCACTTCTTCGATGTCTACGTCGACGCCCTGAACGAAATGTCCGGGCGCTACGTGATGGGCATGGACATGCGGCTCATCGCCGATAAGATGCTCGACGCCTTCAACCGCTACCGCGAAACGAAGGACCCGAGCCACCTGGACACCGCGCGCAAGTTCGCCGCCCTGCTCAAGCTCGATGCCCGCCAGTGGCCCGCGCTCAAGGAGCTCGAACGCGCCCACCCGACGTACCTCTAGTCCGAAGGGCGAGGCGCTCCGCTGGCCGCCAGCGTACGATTGCCGCGGCGGTACCGCCGGGAGGTTGCGCATGGCTGAGTCCGCGAAGGTGCCGCGCCCGTTCACAATGCACTGGGGCAGCGGCCAGATCGTCGAGGAGGCGCGCGTCCGCTCGGAGTACCACGTCCCGGCCGTCCAGCTGATGGAGTACACCGACGGTCCTGCCGCGGGCAGCTGGAGCATCCGCTTCTGCTCGTTCAACCACCGCGGCGCCTTCCAGCGCAGCCCCCTCATCCTGCGCGACGAGGACATCGAGGCCCTCCGCGCGGCCCTCGCCGAAACGCCCCGCCTCCGCGAGATCCTCCGCCGCCTGGTCGAATAGACCCTTCGTTCCGCGCACGCGAAAGGGCTCCCCGAGGGGAGCCCTTCGTTCGTTAGCGTGGGGCCGGCGTCACTTCACCTCGAAGTCAACGCGCATACCTTCCTTGAAGTGGTCGACCGTGCTGCCTTCTTCGCCCGGAACAATGAGGCACGCCAGCACGTACTTCCCCTTCGGCAGGTCGAGCACCACTTCGCCATCCGCGCCCGGGTCGAGGTCTTCGATCTCGCCCATGTTCTCGAAGTCGCCGTCGTCCTTCACGCGGAGCACCGCCAGCTCGTGCACCTGGCTCGTGCTCGTGTTCTTCGCGACGAACTTCGTCGGGCCCTCGGCGACGCTCGGCTTGTCCGGCGTCACCTTGTACTCGACGAGGTCGACGTTGACCGTGTCCTGCGGCTCCTTGTCCGTGACCGCCTGGCCGACACCCTCGCCGTCTTCCTCTTCTTCGCCCTCGCCGTTCGTGGCCGCGCCCCCGCCGCCAACCTGCAGCTCGATGATGGTGGTCGAGCCGCCGGGCACATAGCACTTGATCTTCCCGGTGCCCGGCTCGTCGGGGGCGGTGTAGTTCAGGTTGCGCGTCTTGCCCTTGGGGATGATGAGCTCCTCGAGCTTCGTCCCTTCGATGCCCTCGACTTCCTTGTCCTTGCCGGACTCGTTGTGGACCTCGAACTTCACCTTCTCGCCGGGTTGCAGGGCGATCGGGTTGGGCGTGCAGTCGTCGTCGGTCTGGGTGATTTCGATGACGCGGCGGTCGCCGCCGTCATCATCGCCGCCGCACGCGGCGAACAGGCTGCTCGCGGCGACAACGCCGAGGGCGCAGTAGAGCATCCGGGACATGGGGTAGCCTCCGAGAGTGTGTGTGAGACGTGTGGGTTGGAGTCGGTGAGTGTTTAGCCGCCGGCGGGCGTTCCCCCTTCCGGGATCGCACCGCGGCGATCGGCGTCCTTCCGCGGCTTGCCCATGGGCAGGAACAGGAAGGCTCCGAGGGCGAGTACCAGGTAGCCCCAGTAGAGCCCGATTTGCAGCGTCGAAGGCGCCGAGTCGTAGCCGACGAGCGTGTTCAGGAACTTGCCCAGGTTCGAAGTGATGGAGATGAAGCTCTCGGTGTCCCACGGCCGCGAACCGAGGTTCGAGATGATGGCCGCTTCGTACAGCTTCACCACCGAGTTCGCGAGCAGGCCCGCACCGATGAAGATGATCGTGACGCCGGAGACCTGGAAGAACAGCTTCAGTGGGAAGCGCGTCGACCCGGCGTAGATGATGGCGCCGATGACCGCTGCGACCGCGAACCCGAGCACCCCGCCCAGCACGAAGTCGGGGCCACCATCGCTGGTGCTCGAACCGGCGAACAGGAAGAGCACCGTTTCGAGGCCCTCGCGGCCGACCGAGGTGGCGGCCAACAGGACGAGCGCTGTGACCGAGCCGGTGCCAAGCGCTTTGTCGACGTGTGCTCGCAGTTCCGCCGAGATGCCCCGCGCCTGCTGTTTCATCCAGAACGCCATGCCGGTGAGGACGATGACCGCGAAGATCATCCCGAAGCCCTCGACGGCTTCGACGATCCGCTTGTCCATCTCCCGGGATGCGATCTCGATGCCGGCGCCGATAGCGATGCAGATGGCGGCTGCGACCGCCACCCCGGCCCAGATGTACTTGAAGTACTGGCGCTGGTCGATGCTGCGCAGGTAGCCGAGCAGGATGGCGATGATGAGCGCCATTTCGACGCCCTCGCGCAGCGTAACGAGGAAGGAGAAGCCCACGGTTTAGTCTCCCGCGTGGAGTGAAATTAGCCTAGACTAATTTCGAACAGCGGGCAACCCTAAAGTTTTCCGCGCGAACCAGCTTAACCTTCCGCTGTAGGTCGCCTACTGACGAGCGTTCGCCGCGGGCCACCTCGTGCTACTTCAGCTTCGGCAGCCACTCCTGCCCGAACTCGCGAATGATCTCCGGCGCGCGCTCGTGCTCCCGCGGGTTCACGCCCGCGATCGCGTGCGCGATGCCACGTCCGGCCAGCTGCGAAAGCTGTTCCGCCGCTGCCTCCATCCCCTGCGAGCTGATCATCACGGCGCCTTCGAGCCCGATCTTGAGCGACGCCGGATCCCGCCCGGCCCGGCGCGCTGCCTCCTGCGCGACCGCGAAGTCCTGTTCGAGCGTGGGCAGGCTCTTCGCCGTCGCCAGCCACCCGTCGGCATACTTCCCCACTCGCCCGAGCTGCTGACGGCTCTCACCGCCCAGCCAGGTTTCGATGTGACCATTCGCGGGCTTCGGGTTGCAGGTCCAGTCGACGCAGTCGTAGAACTCGCCGTGGTATTCGACCCACTCGTCGCGCCAGAGCGCCTGCATGAGCTCCAGGCACTCGTCCATCCGCTTGCCGCGCCGCGCGAACGGCACGCCGAGCACTTCGTACTCCTGTTCCCACCAGCCCACGCCCGCGCCGAGTACCACGCGGCCGTTCGAAAGCCGGTCCATGGTGGCGAGCACCTTCGCGAGGTACACCGGGTTCCGCATCGGCACGACGAGCACGCTCGTGCCGAGCAGCGTCCGCTGCGTTATCCCGGCGAGGTACGTCAGCAGGGTGAGCGCCTCCAGGAAATCGTGCGTCGGCCGGAAGCCCATGTGGCCGTCGGCGGAGTACGGGTATCGCGACTGCTGCTCCTTCTGGAGCACCACGTGATCGAAGACCCAGAGACCATCGAACCCGCTCTCATCGGCCGCCCTTGCCATGGGTTCGATGATGTCGGGGCGGGCGAATGGACCGACCTGTGGTACGTGGAGACCGACCTGCATGGGATGACTCCTTCGAATCTATCGGCCGATGATACGCCTCCCGGTTGATTGCGAGTGCAACGTATCGCTACGGTCGAAGGAGATACGCAAGGAGGCCGTTTGTGGACCAGATTCCGCAGTCGCACCGCGACATCTTCGAAAAGCCGAACTTCGCCCACCTCGTGACCCTGATGCCCGATGGCTCGCCCCAGGTCACGCCCGTCTGGATCGACATCGATGGCAACGATGTCCTCTTCAACACCGCCGACGGGCGGCAGAAGGCGCGTAACCTCGACCGGAACAAGACGGTGGCGCTCTCCATCCTCGACTCCGGGAACCCCTACCGCTATGTCCAGGTCCGGGGCGAGGTGGTCGAGAAGACCTTCGACGGCGCCGATGCGCACATCGACAAGCTCGCGAAGAAGTACCTGGGCGTCGACTCCTACCCCAACCGCACCCCGAGCGAGAAGCGCGTCATCTACCGCATTCGCCCGAACCGCGTGCAGTACTGGGGCTAAGCGGCGGGTATACTCCAGCCATCACCCTCAGGAGACTCGCATGCAGTTCCCGCAGGGGCCGCTTCCGTTGCCGCTGCCGCGCGATACCGGCCGCCGCCGTACCGCGGCGCCCGCGGCCCAAGGCGCCGGCTCGGCGGGTGGCCGCAAGGCCGGCGGCGTGGACAACGGCACCGTCGCGCTTGCGATGAGCGGGATGACCTTCTACTGGGTGATGCCGCTGATGATGGCCCGCCGGACGCGCCGGCGACGCCCCTCGCGACCCAGCGGCTCCTGACCAGCCGCGGCCAACGAGAAAGCTCCCGGCCACAAGGCCGGGCGCTTTCGTTGTGTTGCCACGTCCGTTGCTACTGGACGGTGATCGTCGCCTTCATCTGCGGATGGAAGTCGCAGGTGATCTTGTACTCACCCGGGCCGGGCGGGGTCCACTTGAACACGTCGCCCTTCTTCATCGTGCCCGATTCGTTCTTGCCGTTGACCGTGACCGTGTGCAAGGCGGTCTCGCTGTTCTTGAAGAAAACGTCCTTGCCCGCCTCGACGGTCAGCTTGTTCGGCTTGAATTCGAGGTTGTCCTGGTCGATTTCCGGAGCGCCGGAAGGGATGGTCTCCCCGCCGTTCGCAGCCTGCGTACCGCTCGCCTGCGTCGCGGTGCTCCCCGCCGCCTGAGTTGGGGTGCTCTCGTTCGACTGCGTTGCGACGTCCGGCGTCGTGTTGCCGCCGTCGTCGTCGTCATCGCCTCCGCAGGCCATCCCCAGCACCAGGGTCGCGGCCACTGCAGGTCCAAGCCCAAGGGCCAACCATTTCGATTTCGCCAATGCTGTCCTCCTTTGTCGGCGATTTACCCGCTCGTGCGATTCGTCACAATTGTGGCCATGTTTCCGTTTGAAGACAGCACGAAACGCGCCACCCCCGAAAGTGTTATAGGGATATCGACGCACGCTATCGTTCGTGCCACTTATACGAAACTACTCTTATACCCGGGCCGTTCCGCTCCTTGACGGCGCGTGCGGCGGCTCGCCACACTCACCCCCGTGAACAAACCCATCCCGGCTCAACGTTGTCCCCGTTGCGGCGAACTCCTTGCCGATATCAAAGGGTCGCGCCTCGCGGTTTGCCAGCGTTGCGGCTACAAAGACGACTGCTGCTAGTCGCCGGGCGAATCCTGGACAGAAAAAACGACGCGCCCCCCGCGCGCCGTTCATCGTTCCCGCGGGCCTGGCTTAGCCCTGGTTCACTGCCTCGACGCGGAAGCGCGTTTCGCCGCGCGGGGTCGAGACCCTGATCTCCTCGCCAGCGCGCCGGCCAAGGAGCTCGCGCCCAACCGGCGACTCCACTGAAATCCGGCTCTGGGCTGCGTTGGCTTCGCGGGCGCTCACGAGCATGTATTCGTACACGCTCTCGTTGTCCAGGTTCGTCACCTTGACGGTCGAGCCCACCGTCGAGCGCTCATCGCTGCTCTCCACGATCACCGCCCGCGCGAGGGTGGCTTCGATTTCCTTGATCTTCTGCTCATGGAACGCGAGCGCTTCGCGTGCCGCGTGGTAGGGTGCGTTCTCGCGCAGGTCGCCGTCCGACCGCGCGACCTCGACCGCGCGGATAAGCTCGCCGCGCTTCCCGGTGAGCTCTTCGAGCTGCCGCTTGAGCGAATCGATGCCCTCAGCCGTCATCTCGATAGGCGCTCGCTCCACGCGCACGGTGGTGCCCTGCGACCGCCCCGCCACGCGGCGGACGCGGATGTGCACGCCGTAGTTCTGCGGGGTGTAATCCTTCTTCTTCAGGTACTGGAAGAAGGCCTTCAACGCGGCCACGCGGTCGGGAGCAGCGGGGTCGGAGGCCTTGATGTTGTTCTCCGCGTACAGCTCTACGCGGCTCCCGCTCAACGAAGAAAGGAGGGTGTCGTCGCCGCTGTAATCGACGAACTTCCGGATGAAGGAGGCGTAGTTGCGACGGAGCTCGGGCTTGACGGACTGCAGGTATTCGGCCATCGCCTCGCCGAGAGTGAGGGGGCGGCTGGCCGTCTCCGGTTCTTGGGCCATACCAAGAGATTATCATCCGCCCCGTGAATGCGCTCCCCAATAACGAGGTAAAGTTTGCCTGGGACGAGCTACCCGCCCGCTTCCCGGGTTTCCGCGACCCCGGCCGCTGGCTGCCGTTGCTCCAGCACCATCAGCGGCTCATCGAAGCCAGCGCCGGCCGCGTCCGCGTCACGGCGGTCGCGCCGGACGAGGCGGTTCGCCGCCACTACGCCGAGTCGCTCGAACTGCTGCGCATCGTTCGCGCCCACACGCCCGCGGGGCCCCTGGTCGATGTTGGCAGCGGAGGCGGGTTCCCCGGCCTCGCCATCGCCGCGGTCGAACCCGAAACGCCGGTGCACCTCGTGGAGCCGCTCCAGAAGCGCGCGCGCTTCCTGCAGGACGCAGCGGCGGAGCTTGGCCTCGCGAACGTGCAGGTCCATGCGATGCGCGCCGAAGACGCCGGCCGTGGACCGCTCCGCAACTCGGCCGCGGTCGTCACGGCGCGGGCTGTCGCGGAGCTCCGTGAGCTGCTCGAATACACCGCGCCCCTGGCGGCACCCGGGGCACTGCTCGCGTTTCCCAAGGGCAGCGCCCTTCCCGGCGAGCTCGAGGCGGCCCGGCACGCGCTTTCCGAGCTCGGTTGCGAATTCCTGGCCTCCGAACCGATGCGGCCGGAAATCAGCCCGACGGTCTCTGTCGCGCTGATTCGCAAAGCCGCCCCGACGCCCGCGGCCTATCCACGCCGGGCCGGGATACCCCACAAGCGCCCACTCTGATACGAAAAAACATCAAAAGTTCAAGCGCGTAAGCCCTTATCGACCTATTGATCTCTGTGCTATAGTTCGCGCGATTTATCAAGGGAACGTCGAAGGCGACCGCTTCGAATCTATCGGAGCGTCGCCGCCAAGAGGAGGCAGCATGGATCCCAATGCCGTTCTGAATCGCGTCGGGCGCCTGGCTCGGCTGGACACCACGGTTTTCGATGAGGTCCGCGACGACCCCAACGAAACCCTGCCCGCCGTCATCATCGCCGCGATCAGTGCGTTCCTCGCCGGCCTCGGCGCTTTCCTCTGGTGGAAGGTCGTTCCGGATCTCGGCTCCGACCCCGAGAACCTGTTCGTTAACACGTTCATCCTCGGCTCGATCTTCCTCCTGGTGCTCTTCGGAGTAGCAGCGCTCGTGGTCTACGTGGTCATGGCGCAGATGTACAAGACGCAGGCCGACCTGCAGTCGCTCATCCGCGTCCTCGGCTACGCCTCCATTCCGCTGGCGGCCTCGCTGCTCATGTTCATCCCGTTCGTGTGGCCCGTTTTCGCGCTTGTCCCGCTGGCCGTCCTTCTCGTGATGATGATCTACGCCGTCCAGTCGGCGACCGGTGCTGATTCAACCCAGGTGGTTATCGCCTCTGTCATCGGCCTCGCGGTGCTCGTGCTGGTGTGCGGCATCATCGCCACCGCCAGCGACGATGCGCCCATGGGTGCGGGCATCTTCGGCGTCCTGGTCGACTTCAACTAGTTACCCGCCGCAAACACCGCTGACGACGGTCCCGGTTCGCCGGGGCCGTCGCGGCATGCCTGCGGCGCTGCGCTATCGCTCCGCTCGCTCGCCGGAGTACGCTGTGCGCTCCCATGGACACCACCGCCCCATCGCCGCGCTGGAATATCGCCTGCTATTACAGCTACGCATTCCTCATGTACGGCGGGCTCTGGGTTGGCATCTGGATCAAGTACCTCATCGATGAGCGCGGCCTGGAGCTCCGCTGGATCCTCGCGATGGACCTGCCGTTCTGGCTGCTCGTCGCGGCACTCCAGGCCCCGATGGGCGCCCTCGCCGACCACATCGGCCGCAAGCGGGTACTCGCGCTCGCGGGCGGCGTCTACGCGCTTACCATCCTCGGGTTCGGGTTCACCACGAACTACTGGATGCTCTTCGCCGACTACCTGCTCTGGGCATGGGCCCTCGCGATGCAGAGCGGCGCCGACCAGGCACTCGTCTACGACACAATGCGGCTGGCGGGCGAGGAGGGCGCCTTCCAGAAGGTCGTCGGCCGCGGATTCGCGGCGCAACTCGTCGCGGGGGTGACGGGGCTCATCCTCGGCGGCATTGTCGGGGAAGCGACGAGCCTCGCCTTCACCGTCCAGGTCTCGGCGCTCTTCCCGCTCGCGGCGGTCGCCGTTGCCATTGCCATGCGCGAACCGCCGCAGGTGCAGCAGGCCGAGCGCCACTACCTCGGCGCCCTCCGTGCGGGGTTCCGGTTCGCCTGGGACGTGCGGCAGGTGCGCTACACCCTGCTCATCGGCTCCGTGCTGCTGACCGCGACGTTCGGGCCGGTCGTGCTCGTGCAGCCGTTCCTCATCCACCACGATGTTGGCACCGCGCTCTTCGGCGTGTACCAGGCGCCACTGCGGATCATTGCGGTGCTCGCGTCGCTGGCTGCCTTCGCGGTATCGGCACGGCTTGGCACCGGGCGGCTGCTCGTCGCGGCCTGCGCGGTGATTCTCGCGTCGTACCTGCTGCTCGCGGCGGTCGACGCACAGGCCGCGTTCCTGTTCTTCGCCTTCCCGGCGCTGGTGCAGGGACTGACCACGCCGGCCATCAGCGGCCACCTGAACCCGCGCATCCCCGGCGAGCTCCGCGCCACCGTGCTCAGCGTGATGCAGCTCTGCTTCAGCCTCCAGGTTGCCTTTTTCGAACCGGCCCTCGGCTTCTTCGCCGACCTCGTGTCGCTGACCTCGGCGTTCGTGTTCTGTGCGCTCAACTTCGCACTGGTCATGCCGCCGCTCCTGTTCCTCTGGCGGCGCGCGCATGGCGAATTGCCGTCCGAAGGCCCGACCCCTGCGCCGCAACTCGAACCCGGCGCCGTCTGAGGCGGCCGGCCTACCGCCTGAACTCGACCACGCCGAATCCCCGCACCGAAGGCTGGCCCTCCTCGTTCACGATGACCAGCTCGAGGTCCGCGCGCCGGTGGCCGTCTTCCTCGTACACCCGCGCCACGCGCCCGGCGACGACGATCGGGCGGCCCGTAATGTCCGGCAGCCGGTGCGCCGCCCGCACCTGCCGGACGAAGCCGTCCTCGCCGATCCATTCGTCGAGCGCGCGGTAGAGCAGGCCCGCCTTCAGCGGCCCCCGGGACCAGCGTGCCGGGCATCCCCGCCTCCCGCGCCGCTTCGATGTCATAGAAGAAGGGTGGAAACGCCCACCCCAGCGCGCAGTAGCGGATGACCTGCCCGAGGTCGGGCTTCAGTTCGAGCGGCGGCAGCTCGTCGCCTTCGTGGGTATCGGCCCAGCGCATCAGTCGCCGTCCTCGCCGCGCGCTTCGTGCTCGTACTGCATCATGGTCCGCGCGGTGGACGCGACGAGCTGGCCGGAGGCGTCGAAGAACTCGGTCTCCGAGCGCACGTAGATGCTGTACCCGAAGCGCCCGCCCAGCCGCTCGCTGATGTCCGCGATACGCTGTCGCACGGTGAGCTCCTCGCCCAGGCGCAACGGCCGCTCGAACGACATCTCGTTCGAAATGAGCAGCGATCGCGGCAGCACCTCGGGCATGGCGATGGGCTCGGACTCCGCTTCGAGCGCGACCGTCACGATGCCGGGCACTTCGTCGCCTTCCGCGAACTCGCGCCGGCGGCCGCCGTACGTTTCGATCGCGCGGCGCACCGCCCGCGCGCTCACACGCACACGCACCGGCTCCGACGTCCGCCCGGCGTAGGCGCGCACCTCTGGCGTCAGGAGGGACTCATCGGGCACGGCACGAGCCTACCGGCGGCGGGGCCCAGCAACAACCGCTCTGCTACGCTTTTGGTCGTGATCTACTTCGACCACGCGGCCACGACCCCGCTGCACCCCGCCGCACGCCGCGCCATGGATCCCTTCCTCAACGGCGATTACGGCAACCCCAGCGGGCTCTACGCGCTCGGCCGCGCGGCGCAGGCTGCGCTCGACGATGCCCGGAACCGCGTTGCCGCCTGCCTGGGCTCGCGCCCCTCCGAGATCATCTTCACGAGCGGCGGCACGGAGAGCATCAACTCGGCGCTTATCGGCATCGCCTACGCGATGCGCCGCGCAGGAGCCGGGAACCACATCGTCACGACGGCCATCGAGCACCACGCGGCGCTTCATGCCGCGCAGTTCCTCGAGGAGCTCGGCTTCGATGTCACCTACGTGGGCTGCGACCCCCACGGCCGCGTCCGCGTCGAGGATGTGGAAGCGGCACTCCGCCCCGAGACGGTGCTTGCGAGCGTCATGCTGGCGAACAACGAGGTCGGGACCATCCAGCCGATCGCCGAGATCTCCGCGCTGCTTCGTGACTACGCGAAGCGCCACCACCACGTCCTGCTCCACACCGATGCCGTCCAGGCGCCGGGCTGGCTGGACCTCGACGTGGAAGTGCTCGGCGTCGACGCCCTCAGCCTGTCGTCACATAAGTTCGGTGGCCCGAAAGGGAGCGGGGTGCTCTACCTGCGCCGCGCGACCCCCTTCCGGCAGCTGCTCCACGGCGGCGGCCAGGAGATGCAGAAGCGCGCCGGGACGGAGCATGTCGCCGGGGTCGTGGGTACCGCCGTTGCGCTGGAGATCGCCCAGGCGGGCACCGCCGAGCGCTCGGCTCGCGTCCGTGCGCTCCGCGACCGCCTGCGCGAGGGCATCCTCGCCTCGAACGCCGGTGTCTCGGTGAACGGCTGCCACGACGACTGCCTCCCGAACAACCTGAACCTCTCGTTCGATGGCGTCGAAAGCGACGTGCTTGTGGCGGCGCTCGATGCGGCCGGTGTGGCGGCCAGCTCCGGCAGCGCCTGTTCGAACTCGACCTGGGAGCCATCGCACGTGCTGATGGCGATGGGTGTCCCGATTCGGCGCGCAGTTGGCAGCGTCCGCTTCAGCCTCGGCGAAAGCACCACCGAAGCCGAAGTCGACCATGTGATCCAGCTGCTGCCCGGGCTGGTCGCGCAGGCGCGCCGCGAATCCGTCGCGGCCGGGCGCCTGGCCCGGCTGACCTAAGGAATCCCCATCTCCCGTTCGCACCCGGGCTCCGCGGCGCGCCACCGCAGCCGCCACCGCCACCCGCCCACCGATCGTGCCTCGCGGGGAAAAACTTCGCTGTGGCCGCCGCGTTCGCGCCGTGCCGCCCTGGCGGCACGGTACCGCGCGACCTCTTCCAGGTCCTTGCGCCGCTCGCTTCGTGCCAGCTCCATCCACACCTCAGGGTCGTACATGGCGGTCCTCCTGGCCGGTCGTCTAACCTGCGAACAGCGTACGCCGGTGTTGCTAACCTGTCAATGAGTTTTAGTGGTGAATTAACCAGCTTTCGTGGTACAGTGGTTTCGTGAGCCAGGCACAATCCCCGAACGGACGCACCATCTCGGAGGAACTGGATCTCGTCCGGAAGTTCATGAACACCATCGATGTCGAGGACGACAAGGACTCCTTGCTCTCCCCGTCCGACCTGCAGGCATGGCTCGCCGAGCACCGGCTCCTGAATCACCCCGGCGGCGCCGACACCGTGACCGACCGCGACCTGCAGCGCGCCCGGGCCCTACGCCATGCGCTCCGCGGACTTGCCCGCGCGAACCATGACCGCATTGCCGATCCGGCCGCGCTCGCCGAGCTCAACCAGCTCGCCGCCGAGCTCCCGCTCGCCGTCCGCTTCGGCGGTGTCGACGACGCCCGGCTCGTGCCGCTGGGCACCGGCTCCGATGCCGCGCTCGCCCGCCTCGTCGCCGCCGTCTTCGAAGCTATGCAGGAGCGCACATGGGAGCGCGTGAAAATCTGTCGCGAAGACACCTGCCAGTGGGCGTTCTACGACAACTCCCGCAACCGCTCGGGGGCGTGGTGCTCGATGGCGGTCTGCGGCAATCGGAACAAGGTCCGCCGCTACCAACAGCGCCGAAAGTCCGGGGAAGCAAAGGAGTGACCCATGGGAGACACCACGACGGCCGCCATCGAGATCCATCCCCTCGTCCCTGAACGCTGGCCCGACCTCGCGCAGCTCTTCGGGCCGAAGGGTGCCGACGCTGCTGGTGTATGTACTTCCGCCAGACCTCGGAGGAGTTCTCAGCGAACCGTGGCCGGCGAAACCGGGAAGCGTTTCGCGGCATCGTCGAAGGCGGTGAGGTGCCGGGACTGCTCGCCTACGTCGATGGCGCTCCGGCGGGCTGGTGCGCCGTCGCTCCCCGCGAGACCT
>JBLNCO010000161.1:0-3699 GCA_050260715.1 Hyphomicrobiales bacterium
GGGGCGACGAGCCGTTCGAGCGGCCGCTCGGCGTGGTGCAGGACCACCTGGGGGACGCCGAGCGGGGGCGCGACGCCGAGGGGGTGGCGGTAGCGGCCGGCGTCTTCGATGGGGATCCAGCGCTCATCGCCGCCGATGCGGACGCGGCAGGCGCGGCGCTCGGTTTCGAGCTGCGCCAGCCACGCGGCCGCGGCGCCCGGTTCGGCGAGGCGGGCCGCGACTTCGAGCTCCGAGAGGTCGCCGAGGCGCCGGAGGAGGTCGTGAAGCTGGTCGGGGTTGCGGGCCTTGCGGTTGTCGGCGAGCGACTGGAGCTCCAGTTCGAGCTGTTCGATCGCTTCGGGGTCGAGAAGCTCGCGGAGTTCGTCGTCGCCGAGGAGGTCGCGGAGGAGATTCCGGTCGAGGGTGAGAGCCTGGGCGCGGCGCTCGGCGAGCGGGGCATCGCCTTCGTACATGTAGGCGGCGATGTAGTCGAAGAGCAGCGAACGAGCGAAGGGCGAGGCTTCCGGGAGCTCGACGCTGCGCACCCGGATCTCGCGGCTGCGAACCTGGCCGAGCACCTCCTGGAGGCCGGGCAGGTCGAACACTTCGCGAAGGCATTCGCGGTAGGTCTCGAGGATGATGGGGAACGAGCCGTAGCGGCTGGCCACCGCGAGCAGGTTCGCCGAGCGGAGGCGCTGCTGCCAGAGCGGCATGCGCGCGCCCGGCCGGCGGCGAGGCAGGAGCAGCGCGCGGCCGGCGTTCTCGCGGAAGTGCGAGGCGAAGAGCGGCGTCTCGGAGAGGCGGCCGACCACCAGGTCCTCGACCTCCTCGGGCGAGGGGAAGAAGAGCTCCTCGGAGGGCACTTCATCGCCGCCGGCAAAGCGGATGGCGATGCCGTCGTCGCTCCAGATGGTCTGGATGTCGAAGCCGGTGCGTTCGATGAGCGTGGCCTCGATCGCCTGGGCCCAGGGCGCGTGCACGCGGCCGCCGAAGGGCGTGAGGATGACCACCCGCCAGTCGCCGAGCTCGTCGCGGAAGCGCTCGACCACGATCGTGCGGTCGCTCGGGAGGGCGCCGGTGGCCTCACGCTCTTCGGCGAGGTAGGCGAGCAGGTTGCGGGCGGCGAGCTCGTCGAGGTCGTGGTCGCGCACGAGACGGCGCACTGCTTCGTCTTCGTCGCGGACCGCTTCGATTTCGCGGATGAAGGCGCCGATGGCGCGGCCGAAATCGAGCTCGCGGCCGACGCCGTCGCCTTTCCAGAAGGGCATCTTGCCGGGCTCGCCCGGAGCCGGGGCCACGATCACCCGGTCGCGAGTGATCTGTTCGATGCGCCAGGTGGTCGCGCCGAGGAGGAAGGTCTCGCCCGGGCGGCTTTCGTAGACCATCTCCTCGTCGAGCTCACCGACGCGCGGGCCACCATCGCCGAGGAAGACGCCGTAGAGGCCGCGGTCGGGGATGGTGCCGGCGTTGACGACGGCGATAATGCGGGCATCGCGGCGGGAGGAGAGCGTGTTCGTTTCGCGGTCCCAGAGGATGCGCGGCTTCAGGTCGGCGAACTCGTCGGACGGGTACTGGCCCGAAAGCATGCCGAGCACGCCTTCGAGCTGGTCGCGCGAGAGCGTGGCGAAGTTGTAGGTGCGGCGGACGAGCCGTTCGAGGTCGTCGATGGTCCAGTCGTCGACAGCGCACATGGCGACGATCTGCTGGGCGAGGACGTCGAGCGGGTTTCGGGGCACAGTTGTGCGCTCGATGAGCCCTTCGCGCATGCGCTTCGTTATGACGGCGCATTCGAGCAGGTCGCCACGGAATTTCGGGAAGATGCGCCCGGTGCTCGGGGCATCGACCTGGTGGCCGGCGCGACCGACGCGCTGAAGGCCGCGCGCGACCGACTTCGGCGATTCGACCAGGACAACGAGGTCGACGGCGCCCATGTCGATACCGAGCTCCAGGGAGCTCGTGGCGACGAGGCCCGGGAGGAGCCCCGCTTTCAGCCGCTCCTCGATTTCGGTGCGCTGTTCGCGAGAGACGGAGCCGTGGTGGGCGCGGAGGAGCTCTTCGCCGGCGAGCTCGTTGACCCGGAGGGCGATGCGCTCGGCGAGGCGGCGGTTGTTGACGAAGATGAGCGTCGAGCGATGGGCCCGCACGAGCTCGAGGAGCTCGGGGTAGATGGCGGGCCAGACCGAGCTGTGGCCTTCATTGCCCGTGGCGGCGGTTTGCGGGTCGGGCATCGTGTAGCCATCGAGTACCGGCCGCTGCATGTCCTCGACGGGGACGATGACCTTGAGATCCAGCTCCTTGCGGGCGCCGGCGTCGGCGACTTCGACCGGGCGGTCGCCGCCGAGGTAGCGGGCGACTTCGTCGAGCGGGCGCTGCGTGGCCGAGAGGCCGATGCGCTGGGGCGGGCGTTCGCAGAGGGCCTCGAGGCGTTCGAGCGAAAGGGCGAGATGAGCCCCGCGCTTGGTCGCGGCCATCGTGTGGATTTCGTCGACGATGACGGTATCGACGGTCGCGAGGATGTCCCGGGCGCGGGACGTGAGCATGAGGTAGAGCGACTCGGGCGTCGTGATGAGGATGTCGGGCGGGTCGCGGCGGATGTCCTCGCGTTCGCGGGCGGGGGTGTCACCGGTGCGGGTGGCGACCGTGACATCGGGCGGTTCGAGACGTTCGCGAGCGGCGGCGATGCGCAGGCCGGCGAGCGGCGCCCGGAGGTTCCGCTCGACGTCGTAGCTGAGCGCCTTGAGCGGCGAGATGTAGAGGACCGACACACCGGCGCGCTTCGCCGGGCGGCCATCCTTTCGGGGCGGCATCGCGGGCCGCTGCATCAGCCGGTCGAGGCACCAGAGGAAGGCGGCAAGCGTCTTGCCGGACCCGGTTGGCGCGAGGAGCAGGGTGTGGTGACCGCGGGCGATCGCATCCCAGCCGAGCTCCTGCGCGTCGGTGGGCCGTTCGAACGCATCGAGGAACCACTTCCGGGCGATCGGCGAGAAGCGGTCGAGCGCGGAGGAGACGGTCGAAGTCACCGGACCATTGTGCCAGAGTGGAATCGGCTAGAACAGGCGTTCGGAAAATCCATCCTGGGCCGCACTGGCCCGTGCCGCGGGTCCGGCGGAGTGGCTACACTGAGAGGTACCGATGGCCTCCTCGACGGTCTCCGAGAAGCTCCGCAAGCAGCTTGCGGCCCTCCCTGCGCGTCCCGGCGTGTACATCATGCGGAACGCCGCGGGCGAGGTTATCTACGTCGGGAAGGCGGCGAAGCTGAAGGACCGCGTGCGGTCGTACTTCGGTTCGCCGCACGGCATGGAGCCGAAGACGCGCGCGCTCCGCGAGCAGATCGACGACTTCGAATACATCGTCGTGGGGAACGCGGGCGAGGCGCTGATCCTTGAAGCGACGCTGATCAAGCGGCACCAGCCGTTCTTCAACATTCGCCTGAAGGACGACAAGCGGTACCCCTACCTGAAGCTGGACATCCAGAACCCGTGGCCACGGGTGTACATCACGCGGCGCATCGAGAAGGACGGCGCGCGGTACTTCGGGCCGTACGCGAGCGCCGGGTCGGTGCGGGCAACGCTGGACCTCGTGAAGAAGCTGTTCCCGTGGCGTTCGTGCACGAAGGAAATCACGGGGAAGGACCCGCGACCCTGCCTGGACTACTACATCAAGCGGTGTATAGCGCCGTGCACGGGCTACTGCACGAAAGCGGAGTACGACGAGGTCATC
>JBLNCO010000162.1:0-7563 GCA_050260715.1 Hyphomicrobiales bacterium
TGGCGCTCGTTGCCGTGGTTGCTCTCCTCGCCCGCGGACTCGGCGCTCCCCGGGAACGTGAGCGCGACGGCACCTGGATGCTGCTCGAAGTCTCGGTGGTGATGCTGGCCATGCAGGTGTACGGCCCGCTGACCGAAGGGGAGCACCTCGTGATGCTTTTCCCGGCGCTCGCAGCGGTGGTGCTCCTCGCCGCCGGCGGCGAGCTCCGGCCGGTGGCCGGATGGATCGCCCTGGCCGCGTGGGCGGCGTTCGCCGTGGGGTACCTCTCGCCCATCAAAGGGCTGGCGATCACTTCCACGTCGCTCGCTCCCACCGCACCATCCGGAGCGGCGATCCTGCTCACGGGGCGCCTCACGTTCCTGTTGGCGATTCTGCTCGTGGTGAGTTGCGATCTCCTCGCGCGGCGGGCAGGCTACGTGTCGCTCGCGGCGCTCCTCCAGCGGCGGTTCGCCGTGCGCGGAGCTCGCACCCCGGCCTGAAAAACGCCGCGCCAGGTACAGTACCCGGCGCGGCTGGAGGGGCTGACTGCTCGCGCGCGATCGGTGCCGTGCGCCGGGGCACGGTGGGAGCCGCCCCGAACGGCTCCCACCACCGGGACGCTAGCCCCAGCGCGGCTGCTCCCCGAGATCGATGCCGAGGGCAATCTTGCCAACGATCTCGTAGGCCAGGATCGAGTTGGCCGGGTGGAACCCGCCGCAGCGGACGTCGCGGTAGAGGCGCTCGAGTTCGCTCCGCTTGAACATCCCCGAACCACCGGAGATGGCGAGGGCGCCGTCGACCACCCGCTTCGCCGCCTCGACCACGTTGTGCTTGGTCGCGACGATCTTCAGCGGCCAGTCGTGCCCGTAATCCACGCCCGCGGACCAGTCGGCGGTAAGGCGATCGACCTGGGCGATGCACGCCTCGACGTCCATCGCCATCTCGGCCATCTTGTGCTGGACCTCGGGGTTGTAGGCCATCGAGCGGGTGAGCCCGAGCGACGTGCGCTTGTGGGCCGTTTCCTTCGCGAGCTGGAGCGCGCGCCGCGCGACGCCGGTGTAGATGGCAGCGAAGCCACCAAGGGCCCACGCGAAGATGTTCAGGATGAAGAGGTCGGCCTGCCCGGCGGGCAGGACGCGGGCGATGTACTTATCAGGGACGAAGGCGCCATTGAGGATGGTGTCGTCGCTCTGGGTGGCGCGCATGCCGAGCGTGTCCCAGGTGTGCTTGATCTCGTAGCCAGGGGTATCGCGCGGCATGAAGGCGTGCACGATCTTCGGGTTCTGGGGGTCGCTGGCGTCCATGGCGTGGAGGCCGAGGCGGGTCCACACCGGGGTGAGGCTGCCGAAGATCTTGTGGCCGTAGAAGCGGTACCCGCCATCGACCCGTTCGGCGCGGGAGGTCGAAAGGAACAGGGGCAGGTCGTTGCCCGCTTCGCCGTGGCCGGCCGCGAAGATTTCGCCCTGGGCCGCTTCGCGCAGCACCCACTCGAGGGACGCATCGCCCATGCGGCGCATATCGGCCGCCACGCCAGTCCAGTAGACGTGCATGTTGAGGGCGAGGGCGGTCGCCGGCGCCCGCTCGGCGAGCCGCTGGGTCTCGGCCGCGGCTTCGGCGAGGGAGTAGCCGAGGCCACCGAACTCCTTGGGAACCACCATCAGGAGGTATTTGGAGTCGCGGATGGCCGCGAAATCCTCATCGAAGAAGCGGTTCTCGCGGTCGTAGTCCGCCGCCCGGGTGGCGCAGGCCTGGAGGACGCTGTCGCTGAGGAGGGGGGCGGAGAGGGTGGGTGCGGTCATGTTCGGGACACTCCTTTAAACAACGCTGTACGCACTTGTACTGCATAATCCGCGGAGATTTCAAGCGCTTGAGGCAGTCTAAGGTTGTTTTGGGGAGTGCCGTGTGAGATAGTTAACGCATGGCTGATTCGAGCGCGCGGCCTGCTACCCCGCCGGAAGATTTGCCCGAAGAGGTTCGACGTCTCATCGAAGCCTCGGCGCCTATCTGGGAAGCCCATTCCCGCGAAGCTGCCCGGTTGCAGGTCAGCTCCATCGACGTTTTCTTCCTCTCGTTCCTCAAGCGGCTGCAGCGTTTCGGCTACTTCACGCTGGGGCCGATTACCATCGACGTCCATGTAATCGAGGACATCGTGGAACGCACCGCGGTGCCCGCCGGACCGGACCCGCCGTTCGGCGAAGACATGACGAGGTTCTCGCACCTGCTGGCCGAAGAGGTACACCGGAGCGGCCGCAAGCGGCTGGACGACCTGCACGTGCTCCTGGCGCTGATGAAGTGCGGGATGGGGCTGCCGGGCCGGGTGTTTGGTGAACTCGGTGTTACACCGGAACAGATCGAGCAGTACGTCCGGACCGGGGAAGTGGCGCAACCGGCCGAGGAGCGGCTCTACTCGCCCGAAGAAGCGGCCGAGTACCTCGGCGTGCACGTGCAGACGGTTCGCGCGTGGATTCGATCGGGGCGCCTGAAGGCGAGCCGCCTTGCCGGACAGCGGGCTCTGCGCATCAAAGCGTCGGACCTACAGTCGGTGCTGGAACCGGTAGATCCCTCCGAGCTCTGAGTAGATTCCCTTGACGCGTTCGTATAATCACCAGCACGAATCCGTGCGAGGAGAATTGAATGCCGCTCTATTTGATACGCCGTCCCTTTCCGGGAGCGAAGCCTGCGGAGATAGACGCCGCCGGCTTCCGGGCGCTCGCATGCGCCCCGTTCTACCCGGGCATGCGCTGGATCCGCTCGTTCCACGACACTCAGGCAGAAGAAATGTTCTGCATCTACGAGGCGCGATCCGCCGACGACATCTGGCGGCATGCCGAGCAGTCGTCCATCCCCTGCGCCAGCGTGGTGACGGTGAGCGAAATCGTACCCCCGCCGGTTCCCGCCGCGGCCGCCAGCACCGCCTGACCCTCGCCGCTAGGGCAGGGCGAGCATCCGCTCGAGTGCCACGAGCGCCCACTTCCGCGTGTTGTCGCTGACCCGAATTTCGTTGACCACCCGGCCCTGGAGCAGCCCTTCGAGCACCCACGCCAGGTAGGCGGGGTGGATGCGGTACATCGTGCTGCACGGGCAGACCACCGGGTCGAGGCAGAAGATCGTCTTGTCGGGCTGCTGCCTGGCGAGCCGGTTCACGAGGTTGATCTCGGTGCCGATGGCCCAGGCGCTCCCCGCAGGTGCGGCGCTCACGGTGCGGATGATCTTTTCGGTCGAGCCGTTCATGTCGGCCGCCTGCACGACCTCCCAGCGCGTCTCGGGGTGAACGATGACGTTGATGCCCGGATACTCGCGCCGCGCCTTCTCGATCTGCTCGACCGTGAAGCGCTGATGCGTGCTGCAGTGGCCCTGCCAGAGGATGACCTTCGCCCGCTCGATCTGCTCGTGGGTGAGGCCGCCGTTCGGCTTGCGGTAGTTCCAGAGCACCATCTCTTCGAGCGGGATGCCCATCGCCCAGCCGGTGTTGCGGCCGAGATGCTGATCGGGGAAGAAGAGG
This sequence comes from Hyphomicrobiales bacterium, assembly GCA_050260715.1. Classification (GTDB taxonomy): domain Bacteria; phylum Chloroflexota; class Dehalococcoidia; order Tepidiformales; family Tepidiformaceae; genus JALOAP01. The sequence continues at coordinate 3,482 of JBLNCO010000162.1, forward strand.
ATCTTGTCGCCACGTTCGAACGCCCAGCGGAACGCCTTCTCGGCGTTGCTCGAGGTGCAGACCAGGCCGCCGTGCTCACCCACGAACGCCTTCAGGTCGGCGGTGCTGTTCATGTAGGTAACGGGCACGACGACCGAGCCGTCGCCGACCGCCTCGGTGATGACGTCCCAGGCTTCGTAGACGTCGAACGAATCGGCCATGTCGGCCATCGAACAGCCGGCCGCCATGTTCGGCAGCATCACGCGGACGTTCGGGCCGGTGAGGATGTCGGCCGATTCGGCCATGAAGTGCACGCCGCAGAAGAGGACGTACTCGGCCTCGGCCTGAGCGGCGGCGTGCTGCGCGAGCTTGAAGGAATCGCCGGTGAAGTCGGCGTACTTGATGACTTCTTCGCGCTGGTAGTGGTGGCCGAGAATGACGAGCTTCTTGCCGAGGCGGGCGCGGGCGTTGGCGATGCGCTGGTCGAGCTCGCCGGGGGACATCTGGAGGTACTCCCTCGGGATGTCCTGCTGCCAGCTGACGAACGCCTTCTCTTGGATCAGGGGAACCGGTTCGAGGCTGTCGCTGGGGCAGGTATCGGGGTTGTTGTAGTGGTCGCGGAGCTGCTCGACGGACGCAGCCTCGCCGGTAAGGAGCTGGGTCATGGGGTTGCCCTCCCGCGGGCTCTACTTAGTGTCTTGATGACACTAACTCGCGGTTCAACCTTCGCACCGGTGGCGGCGGATGTCAACGGGCCAAAGGGCCGCGCGATGCCGGGAGCGTTTTACTGGACGGTGACTTCGCGCTGTGGCAACCGCGTTCGGTGCGGGGTGGGCCCCTCGGCAGCGGCCCTCAGGGGAGCGCGCCCGGTGCCGGAAGCGCCAACGGCAATCGGCTCGACAATCGTCGATCGAAAATCCTCCGCTGCGACTAGTCCGTTCGGACGATTGGCCGGCCACTGGCCAGCAACTAGACTGACACTCGTCCCCGCGTATCTGCTGTGACGGAGATGGCATGAGCAGACCGGGGCCCTGTGCCCATCTCGCGAGGAGATGGGGCGAGCCGGCGATCTTCGACCTCGAACCCGCGTTGCCTACCACCCGCAGCTGGCGCTACGCCGACCTGCGCGAAGTATGCGCCGATTGCGGGCAGTGGCTCGCCGGGGTGCGCGTGGACCTGCGCGGCGACCACCCGCTGCGGCGGCTCTACCGGGTCATCTTCGGGGAGCGGGTGCGCGAAGGGACGGGGTATCGGCTGCAGATGCAGGCGGCCGGCCCGCCGCTCCTCGTGCTCAACCAGTCGGCGGGCGTGGGCGCCCCGGTGTTCGATGTCGAACCGCCCATCCCGTGCACGGAGATCGACGCGGCGTACGAGGACGACGTGCCGTTTGCGCTCATCCGGCGGCGCACCCCGTCGTAGCGGTTACTTCTTGCGCGAGGCCTTCTGGGGACGCGGCTTGATCCACTGGCGGCTGATCATCCAGCGGGTCATGAAGCGCGAGAGCGCGGCCCCCATGAGGATGGCCGAGACGACGTAGGCGATGTTCAGGGGCGTGGAGTCGCCCTGGTCGCCGGCGACGAAGCCGCTGAGACCGCCCACCCACGTGCCGACGAACAGCCCGAACGCGAGCGCGAAGAACACGGGAAACGTCTTCCACTGCCACTTCGGCATCGGGACCACGCCGGGCGCGACCTTCGGCTGCGGCAGTTCCTCGCGCGCGGCGCCATCGTCCGGCGCGGCGGCCTGGCTGCGGGGGCGGCGCTGACGCCGTTTCGCGGGGCTCATCGGGCAGGTATCCCGAAACGCAGGCGGAACGCGACATCGCAGCGCAGGCAGAGCGGCACGACGTCGCGCCCGAGGAGGTCGCGAAAGCCGATTTCGTGGGTCCCGCAGGCGCGGCCCGTTTCGTTCACCCGCGCATCCGGGTAGTGGAACAGCCCACCGCAATCGGCACAGACGAGGACACTGTGGCGGCCGATCGGTTCATGGCATTCGACGCATCGGTCATTCATCGCCGCCCTTGCAAGAGTTCGAGGTCGCGCCGCACGAAGAGGTAGATGCCGGCCGCGGTCTTGCGGTGGACCACCTGGCCGAGGTCGGCGGCCCGGGCGAGGTCCTCTTCGGAGTAGCCGATTTCGGCTGCCGCTTCGGTGAGGTCGAGGACGTCGTCGAGTGGGCGTTCGAACTGTTCCGGGTGGAGGCAGCGGTTGCAGGCGAATTCGAGCCCGAGGTGCTCTTCGCTGATCCAGACCTCGCCGCAATCCTTGCCGGGGATGTCCTGGCGCTGGTTGAGGTGGTAGGGCTGGTTGCAGCTGTTGCAGTACGCTTCGGTGGTCGGGGTGAGCTCTTCGCCGCAGACGGAACATGAAGTTTTCGCACTTGTCATAGTTCGAACGGGCCCGGGACCGATCTTACTCTATCCTTGACGGCGGCAAAACGGCGCCCATATGATCATGCAACTTTAGCATTTCCCTGCCTGAAGGGGTTGGGGTGTCCGGCCGCGTGCAGGGGGTGATGTGCCGATCGGTGCTCCGCCGAACCGCGAACAGCTGGTCGCCCGGCTTGGCCTCAAACCCATGCCCGCCGACCTTCTCGAACAGGCGCTCACGCACGCGTCGTTCCTCAACGAGGCCGAATCCCGGACCGCTGCTTCGAACGAACGGCTCGAGTTTCTCGGCGACGCCGTGCTCGGCATGGTGGTCGCGAACGAGCTCTTTCGCCGCTACCCGAACGCTGGCGAAGGGGAGCTGACGCGCATGCGGGCGGATGTGGTGCGCGGCAGCACGTTGGCGCGGGCGGCGGGGCGGTTCGGGCTCGGAGAGCACATGATCCTCGGGAAGGGCGAAGAGGCGGCAGGTGGCCGCAACCGCGAACGGAACCTCGCGGGCGGGCTCGAGGCGCTGATCGGCGCTGTCTATAAGGCGCACGGCTACCGCTCGACGCGCAGCTTCATCATGCGCGTCCTGAAGCCCGAGCTCGAACAGATCGCCCGGGTGGGCGCACGGATCGACGCGAAGTCGAATCTGCAGCACATGGTGCAGGCGCGCTGGCACGAACCGCCGGATTATGTGACGGTAGAGGAGGACCCGGGTGGGCCCGGCCGCCGCTTCGCCGTGGAGGTCCGGGCCGGTGGCGTTACCCTCGGGCGGGGCGAGGGCGCGAGTAAGCGCGAGGCACAGCAGGCTGCCGCGCGTGAGGCCGTCGCTCGCTTGACCGCCGGGGACGAGGTGTAGCGCATGTACCTGAAGAAGCTTTCGATCCAGGGCTTCAAGAGCTTCGCCAACCGCACCGCGTTCGAATACGGGCCCGGCGTGACCGCCATCGTGGGCCCGAACGGCTCCGGCAAGAGCAATGTCTCCGATGCCATCCGCTGGGTGCTGGGCGAACAGAGCACCCGCCTCCTCCGCGCGAAGAAGCAGGAAGACATCATCTTTTCGGGCACGAAGGACCGCGCGGCCGTCGGAATGGCCGAAGTGGTCCTTACCCTCGACAACAGCGACAAGTGGCTGCCCGTCGACTTCGCCGAAGTGGAAGTGGGCCGCCGCGTCTACCGGAACGGCGACACCGAATACCTGCTGAACGGCTCGCGCGTGCGCCTGCGCGATGTGCTCGACCTCCTGATGAAGGGCGACGTCGGGCAGAACAGCTACAGCATCATGGGCCAGGGGCTCGTCGACGAAGTGCTGACGATGTCGCCCGACGAACGGCGCTTCTTCCTGGACGAAGCGGCCGACGTGAAGCGCTTCCGCATCAAGATCCGCGAGGCGCAGGACCGGCTGAGCGCCACGCGCGACAACCTGGAGCGCGTGTCGCTGGTCATCGGCGAAATCGAACCGAGGCTGGCGCAACTCAGCCGCCAGGCGGAGCGCGCGGCGGAGCACCACCGCCTCGCCCGGGAGCTGGCGGAACTGCTGCGCGCCTACTACGGGCACCGCTGGAGCGAGGCGCACAACCAGCTCGTGCGGGTGCGCGCGACGCTCGACCAGCGCACCGCCGAGGTGGCCACCGCAAACGAGCGGGTCGCGCAGTACCGCGAACAGCTCAAGGCGCTGAGCGAGGAGATCCGCAAGCGGCGCGAGGCGATCAGCCGCCGCGACGCGACC
>JBLNCO010000163.1:0-5917 GCA_050260715.1 Hyphomicrobiales bacterium
CATCACGGTGTCCGCCGATCGTGCCCGCGAAGATGCCCGCCGCGCCGAAGACGAGATCGCCGCCGGGAACTACCGCGGCCCTCTGCACGGCGTCCCCATCGCCCTCAAGGACCTCTACGCCACCGCCGGCATCCGTACGACCGCGGGTTCCAAGATCCTCGAAGACTGGGTGCCCACCGAGGACTCGACCGCCGCGCGCCGCCTCGCCGAGGCGGGCAGCGTCCTCCTTGGCAAGCTCAACACGCACGAATTCGCCGCCGGCTACACCACGAACAACGACTGGTTCGGCCCCACGCGGAACCCGTGGAACCTGGAGTGCATCCCCGGCGGCTCGAGCGGCGGCTCCGGGGCAGCCATCGCCGCTCGCACAGCCGCCGGCACCCTCGGCACCGATACCGGCGGGAGCATCCGCGTGCCTGCCGCCTTCTGCGGCTGTGTTGGCCTGAAGCCCACCTACGGCCGCACCAGCAAGGCGGGCGTCGTGCCCCTCTCGTTCCTGTTTGACCACGTCGGGCCCATTGCGCAGACGGTCGAGGACGCCGCGATCATGCTTCAGGCCATCGCCGGCTACGACCCCGCCGACGCGAGCACCGTCCGCGCCCCCGTCGATGACTACCTGTCGGGCCTGCGCGTAGGCATGAAGGGCCTGCGCATCGGGCTGCCCACGAACTACTTCTTCGACCTCGTCGATCCCGAGGTGCTGGTTGCGGTGACCGAAGCCGTCGAGGTCCTGCGCGGCCTCGGCGCCGAGATCCGCGAAGTCGAGGTGCCCGACGCGGCAGCCTCGAACGCCGGCTGGTCGGCTGCCGTGTTCACCGAGGCAATCGAGTACCACGCGTCGGACTTCGCCGCCCACCCCGACCACTACGGCCCGGCCCTTGCCGCCTGGCTTTCGAGCGCCCCGACCGAAGGCAAGGCCCTCGTCGCGGGCCTCCGCGCCATCTACGCCCACACCGAAGACCTCCGACAGGTGCTCGAAGAGGTCGATGCCCTGGTGACCCCGGCCACCCCCATCCCCGCCCCGCGCATCGGCGAGGAGTCGGTGGTCATCGAAGGCAAGCAGCACAACCACATGTCGGCCATTGGCCGGTACATGGTCCCGTTCGACGCCTCGCGCCTGCCAGCGATCGTGCTGCCCTGCGGGTTCACCTCGGCGGGGCTCCCCATCTCGCTCCAGCTCGCCGGCCGCCCCTTCGACGAGGCCACCATCCTCCGCGCCGCCCACGCCTACGAACAGGCGACCGACTGGCACACTCGCCGGCCGGAGATGTAATCGAGTGCTCAGTGCCCGGTGCCCAGTGCACCGGGCCCTCCACGCGAGCCGAAGCCCTTTTCGGGCGCCCTGAAGGAACGACGAAATGTGCCCGCCACTCCGGGGCAGCAGCACTCGGCACTCGGTACTCGGTACTCGGTACTCGGCACTGCGCACTGGGCACTGGGCACCGGGCACTGAGCACCGGGCACTGGGCACTGGGCACTGGGCACGGGCACTGGGCACTGCGCCCGGCACATCGCGCCGCGGCGCGGCGCGCCTCCCCCTTTTCTCTCCCCGCTCGACCCGTCACCCTTCTCTCATGACCCGCGAGGAGATCCTCCGGCTCACCGAACTGACCAGCTGCGGCGGTTGAGCATCCAAGGCCGGGCCCGAGGCCCTGGCGCAGGTGCTGCTGCCGCTCGCTGACCTGTTCGATGCCAAAGACCACCCGAACGTGATGGTCGGCCTCGCTGTGCCCGACGACGCCGCGGTCTACCGCATCAACGACCGCACCGCCGTGGTCGCCACGGTCGACTTCTTCTCGCCGGTGGTCGATGACCCCTTTACGTACGGCGCCATCGCCGCCGCAAACGCCATGTCCGATGTGTTCGCCATGGGCGCCGAGGTTGTGCTCGCGCTCAACATCGCCGCATTCCCGGAAGACCTTCCCGTGGCCGTCCAGTCCGAAATCCTGCGCGGCGGCGCGACAAAGGTCGCCGAAGCCGGTGGCGTGGTCGCCGGCGGCCACACTGTCTGGGACCAGGAGCCGAAGTTCGGTCTGAGCGTGCTCGGCATTGCCCATCCGGGCCGCCTGCTCGCGAAGAGCGGCCTCCGGCCGGGCGACATCCTCTACCTGACAAAGCCACTCGGCACCGGCACGCTCATCTCCGCCGCCCGGAACGGCCGCGCCGAGGAGGCCTGGATGGCTGCCGCGACGGACTCCATGCTCCGGCTGAACCGGCACGCCATGCACCTTGCCCTGCGCTCCCGCCTGCGCGCGGGGACCGATGTCACCGGCTTCGGGCTGCTCGGCCACCTCTGGGAGATGGTTTCGCGCTCGGGCGTGACCGCCGAAGTCGACTCGGCCGCCGTACCGCTGCTCGCCGGCGCCCGCGAATGCACCGACGCCGGGTTCCACACCGGCGGCGAAGGGCGCAACCGCGACTGGGTGGCCCCGCACCTGACCATCGCGCCCGGCGTCGACCCCACGCTCGCGGCGTTGCTCCACGACCCCCAGACATCCGGCGGTCTGCTGCTCGGGGTGCCGGCGCGCAAAGCCGCCGCGATCGAGGCTGCGTTCCGGGCCGACGGCGAGCCACTCTGGCGCATCGGACGAGTCCGTGCCGGGGATGCTCACATTCGGGTCACCTGAGACGGCTCTGAAAGCCGTAACGCGGCCCGGTAACGCCCGTCGATGTAACCCTTTCTCGAATTGTCCCGAACTTTCTGCCCTGCCTATACTCGAATCGCGTCGCCAGGGGCAGCTTGGAGGAATTGCGCGTGACCGCCGTTGTCACCGAGTTCGAGACGGTAATCGGCCTCGAGGTCCACTGCCAGCTAATCACCAGGAGCAAGATGTTCTGTGGCTGCAGCGTCGACTATTCCGGCGCCGCACCGAACACGCACGTCTGTCCCATTTGCCTGGGCATGCCCGGCGTCCTCCCGGTCATCAACGAGCAGGCCATCGAATATATCGTCATGACCGGCCTCGCCCTCAACTGCGAAATCTCCGAGTTCAGCAAGTTCGACCGCAAGAACTACCCCTACCCCGACCTGATGAAGGGCTACCAGATTTCGCAGTACGACCTCCCGGTCTGCAAGAACGGCTGGCTCGAAATCGAAGTCGAAGGGCAGGCGCCGCGCCGCATCGGCATCACCCGCGTCCACATGGAGGAAGACACGGCCCGCCTCCTGCATCGCGTCGATAGCGCGACGGGCGAGGGCTACAGCCTCATCGACGTCAACCGCTCGGGCACGCCGCTCATGGAAATCGTGAGCGAACCCGACATGCGCAGCCCGGAAGAGGCCCGCGAGTACCTCGTGCGCCTTCGCCAGATCCTCCGCTACATCGGCGTGAGCGACGCCAACATGGAAGAAGGCAACTTCCGCTGCGACGCCAACATCAGCCTGCGCCCGCGCGGCTCCTCCGAATTCGGGACCAAGGTCGAAATCAAGAACATGAACAGCTTCCGCGCTGTTCACGATGCGCTCGCGTTCGAAGAGCGGCGCCAGGCGGAGGTGCTTCGCTCCGGCGGCCGCATCATCCAGGAGACGCGCGGCTGGGTCGATGAACGCGGCGAGACGGTGAGCCAGCGTTCCAAGGAAGAGGCGAACGACTACCGCTACTTCCCCGAGCCCGACCTCCCGCCGCTCCGCCTGAGCCGCGAATTCGTCCAGCGGGCAGCCGCCCGCCTTCCGGAGCTCCCGGCCACGCGCCGCCGCCAGCTCCTCGAACTCGGGCTGAGCGACTACGAAGCAGCGACCATCACCGAGTCGCGGGAACGCGCGGACTACTTCGACGCCCTCCATGCCCGCCTCGCCGGGGACCCGGGCCGCACGGCCAAGCTCGCGGCCAACTGGGTGCTGGGCGAGGTTTCGCGCTGGGTGAACACCACAGGGCACGACATAAGGGAACTTCCCGTGACGCCCGAGCGTCTTGCCGAACTGATCGGCCTCGTCGAAAACGGCACGATCACCCAGGCAGTCGCGAAGGAGGTCTTCGAGACGATGGCTTCGACTGGCCAGACCGCCGCGCAGGTGGTGGAAGCCGGCGGCCTCGCCCAGATCAGCGGCAGCGACGAACTGCGCGGCATCGTGCAGCGTATCGTTGCCAACAACGAAAAAGCAGTGGCGGATTACCGCGCTGGCAAGGAGACCGCCATCAAGTTCCTCATCGGCCAGGTCATGCGCGAGACGCGCGGACGCGCCAACCCATCGGTCGTCCAGGATCTCCTCAGCGCGGAGCTCGGATAGAAATGTTTATTCTGCCTAGCGGTTTAACGGTGCTTCGATGCTATACTCGCGCCGCATGAAACTCGGGAGCCTTCGTCACCACAGCGCGTTCAAGTGGCTCTACCCGGGCATGCACATCAAGCGCTGGCTGCTGTTGCTGCTCTTCGGCGTCGCGCTCATGGGCCTCGGCATCGCCTACGTCCTGCGCGAGGCCTACCTCCAGTACAACCTGCCCGGCATCTTCTACTACCTCACGCTCCAGTTCATTCCCCGTTGGGGCCGCGGGCTGCTCTTCATCACCCTCTCGCTGAACACCGTTGGGCTCGCCACCTGGAAGCTCAACCAGTCGCTCCTCTACGCGTTCGTCCGGCCCGACCGCGACGAGAGCGTCGCCGAGGCCATCTACAACAAGCGCATCCTGGGCCGCGGCCCGAAGATCGTGGCGATTGGCGGCGGCACCGGCCTCTCGATGCTCCTTCGCGGGCTCAAGCAGCACACCAGCAACCTGACGGCCATCGTCACCGTTGCCGACGACGGTGGGAGCACGGGCAAATTGCGCCAGGAGTTCGGCGTCATCGCCCCTGGCGACATCCGCCAGTGCATCGCCGCCCTCGCCGAGGCCGAGCCGCTCATGTCGCGCCTCTTCCAGTACCGGTTCACTGAGGGCTCGGGGCTCCAGGGCCACTCCTTCGGCAACCTTTTCATCGTCGCGATGTCGGAGATCACCGGGAACTTCGAGACGGCCATCCACGAAACGAGCCGCGTCCTCAACGTGCGCGGGGCGATCCTCCCGTCGACGCTCGAAGATGTGACCCTAAGCGCGGTCACCAACGACGACGAGATGGTCCACGGCGAACACAACATCACGGAGCGCGGCTCCGGCATCCGCGAGCTCTACCTCAACCCGCCCTGGGCCGAGGCCCACCCCGATGCGGTGCGCGCAATCCTCGATGCCGACATCGTCGTGATCGGCCCCGGCTCGCTCTACACGAGCGTGCTCCCAAACCTGCTCGTCGATGGCATCCGCAAGGCGCTGGCGCAGACCGAGGCGTGCCGCATCTTCGTCTGCAACGTCGCCACCCAGCATGGCGAGACCGACGGCTTCACCGCCGCCGACCACCTCGACGCTCTCTTCCGGCACGCCGGCGGCCGGCTGGTCGACGCGATCATCGCCAACAACAACATCGCGCCCACGCTCCCGGAGTCATGGCGTTCGAGCGCTGTGCCACTCAGCCGCAACGGCGATGCCCGCGCGCTCGATGGCATAACCGTGGTCGAAGAAGACGTCGTGGCCGAGGAAAATCGTTACCGGCACGATCCGAACAAACTCGCGGCTACGATCCTGCGCCTGTACGATGGCCGCGACGCGTTTGCGAATTCGACGCCGCGGACGGCCGAGGAGCCGCTTCTCGCGAGCACCCGGTAACGGCTCATGTTGTTGAACATCCTCCAGATAATCGTCTCGGTCGTACTGATCATCGTCATCCTGCTGCAGGTGAAGGGCTCCGGCTTCGGCGCCGCCCTCGGCGGGATGTCCGGGGGCTCGGTCTACCGCACCAAGCGCGGCCTCGAGCGCACGCTCTTCCAGGCGACCATCATCCTGACCATCGTGTTCATCTTCATCTCTTTCCTGAGTGTCCAGTCCCAGAAGTGACGGGTGGCTGAGCTGATGTCGTCCCGCCGCCCCTGGATCATTGGCGGCGCGTTGCT
>JBLNCO010000164.1:0-4040 GCA_050260715.1 Hyphomicrobiales bacterium
GGGCAGCGTCTTGCGCATCTCCTTGTACCCCTCTTCTTCGTAGGAGAGGCAGCAGAGAAGGCGCCCGCAGAGCCCGCTGATCTTCTGCGGGTTCAGTGGTAGTTCCTGTTCCTTCGCCATCCGGATCGAAATCGAGGGGAAGGTCGCGAGCCAGCTCGAACAGCACAACTCCCGGCCGCAGATGCCGTAGCCACCCGCGTTCTTCGCCCGGTCGCGTGCGCCCAGCTGGCGCATGTCGACCTTCACGCCGAAGTGCTCCGAAACGCGGCGCAGGACCTCGCGGTAGTCGAGCCGCTCCTCGCTCGTGAACGACAGGGTCAGCCGCCGTCCGTCGAGGGTGAATTCGGCGGAGTCGATGTGGGCGGGAAACCCGGCCTCGCCGGCGATCCGCCTCGCTTCGGGAAGGAGATCCTGGGCGCGCCGGCGAAGGCGGTCCATCCGCTCGATATCGGCATCGGTCGCCAGCCGGAGGATGGGCTTCAGCTCTTCGCGCCCGAGTTCGTTCACCACCACCTGGCCGGGCGCGATGACGACACGCGCGACTTCGGGGCCGCGGGTGGTTTCCACCACCACGTACTCGCCCACTTCGAGGCGCATCCCGGCCGCGTGGAAATAGAAAATCTTGCCTGCGTTGCGGAACCTGACGCCCGCGACGCTCGCCTGCTCACGCATGTGCTGCGGTTTCTTCCTGATTGGGTATGTCCAGTCTAAGCCTTGGGAAGGTGATGAGCATGAGTTCGAATGCGGCGCGTGGTACGACGTTCGCCAGCAGGTCTTCGCGGCACCGCCCGATGGCCCGCAGCGAGTCGAGCACCGCGCGCGTTTCGCCGGGGTCCTGGCCCTTCGCCGCAAGCCGCAGCCGCTCCTCCCAGAACGCCTCCCACGCGTCCAGTTCGCGGTCGACGACGGAGCGGTCCTTCCGGAAGCGCTCGGCCATGCCTTCGGCGACCTTCAGGCGCGCCGCGAAGCCCTCGGCCGCGATGTTCGCCGCCTGCTCCAACAGCCGGCCGCGGTCGGCCATCTTCTCCGGGTCGGCAGCGAACTCGAGCGCACGCCCCGGGCGGCCCCGAGCGGCCGTCGCCGCTTCGCTCGCGACCCCCGGGTCCACGCCGCGGTCGAGCAGCGCCTGCTCGATCTCGTCTCGCGGCACGGCGCGAACCTCGACCCGGCGGCAACGGCTGATCACCGTCTCGAGCAGCGCTTCGGGCGCCGACGTGATGAGCGCGAAGATGGTGTGGCCCGGCGGTTCTTCGAGCGTCTTCAGCAGCGCGTGCGGAGCGTCCGGGGTGAGCCGGTCGGCGGGGTCGATGACGATCAGCCGGTAGCGCGCTTCGAACGGGAACCGCGAGGCGAGCTCGGTGATCCCCCGCACCTGGCAGATGCGGATATCCCGCGAGGCCGGGTGCGCCGCATGCGAACTGTCGCCGCTTCGCGGCTTGCAGAGAGTGTCGCCCGGGGTCACGGTCACGATGTCGGGGTGCGCCCCGGATTCGATGAGCCGGCAGCTCCGGCACTGGCCGCAGGGGCGGCCTGCAGTCACCTCGTCCGCAAAGAGGCCGCCGCCGGTTGCCTCGCAGTTGAGCGCCTGCGCGTAGTACCGCGCGAGCAGCGACCGCCCCGTCCCGCTGAGCCCGGTGAACAGCAGGGCGTGCGGGGGCTCGGGGCTCGCCGCGAACGCGCTCAACTCCCGCACGATGGCCTGGTGCCCGATCAACACGTCACCAGTCTATCGGGCGCATCGCCTATGGCACGAAGGCACCGGGGACTCCGCCGAGAAATAACGCGGCAACGATTAACGAAATTGCGCGATGCTGTTGTAACGTTCTCGTTATTCGTTCGCTGGCAAACAGAGGCTAGATTCTCGCGAGAGTGGAGGCAAAGAACACAGGGGGCCTGCTGTGACCGGCAGCCGCCATGCGCAGTGCAATCTGGACGGCCGCACGGGCTCGCCTGGCGCGGAGTCAGCCCGGGCCCGGAACGACATAATTTTTCAGACCGTCGCGCTCGCAGATCAGCGTGACCCGCCGGGCCTCGGCCGTGAACACGGCCGACCGCGCGAGCCAGATGAGGCCGTCGGGTGTTTCGACCGAAAGCGCTTCCCGGTTGACTTCGCGCAAGGTGCCCAGCAACCGGCCACTCATGAAGTACACGTTATCGCCAGGGTTGGGTTTGGCGCTCATCCGCTCATAGCCTCCCTCTGGGGACAAAGCCTCCCCGGCAGATATCTCGTTTGCATCAATTCAAAGCATGGCCTGGGTGCGCGACTCTCCTTCTACTGTAACGTCGGTACGCGTGTCAATTGGGTCGGCTGTAATTTACCAATTTCTCCTGCGCAATTCCCTCACCGTTCCCGATGCGTCCCCATTTCTGCCCAGGCTCGCGCGCCCGGCCAACCCGGGGAGATCCGTGGCTGAGGACCTGGCGCTTCCTTCGCTGCCTCCCACCCAGCGCGAAATCCTTCGCCAACTCAAGCTCGGTCACGAGCTGCCAACGGAGGAACTGGCCCGGCGCGTGTTCATCACTCCCGGCGCGGTCCGCCACCACCTCGCGCTCCTGCATCGTGCGGGCTACGTGTCCTACCGCCCGCAGGCCGACGGCCGTGGCCGCCCGCGGTTCATCTACTCGCTCACGTCCGAAGGCGAGGCGCTCTTTCCGACGGCATACGAAGACCTCGCGCTCCGGCTGCTTGCCGGCCTGCAAAAGCTCCCGCCCTCCGCGCTCAGCGATATCCTTTCCCACTCCACTGAAGTCCGCCTCGCCTTCACTCGCGTTCAGCCGGGAACTCCGCTCCGCGAGCGGGCCCGCGTCGTCGCGAAGGTGCTCGAAGACGAGGGCTACATGCCGGCCGCCGACACTGCCGAAAGCCTCACCGAGATGACGTTGAACCACTGCCCGATCCTCGCCGCCGCCCGCGCGGAACCAGCGCTCTGCTCGGCCGAGCGCGCGTACATCGAGCGTGCGCTGGGTACCAGCGTCGAGCGGACCGAGTTTCGTCTCGAAGGCGGCCGGTTGTGCCGCTACCTCGTTCGCACGGGCGAGGCAGGTGAACCGCCGGGCTCAGGCGGCGCGGTGGCTCAATAGCCGTTCGATCTGCTCGACGCCGTACGGCTTGGGGAGCAGCCGGAGCCCGTGCCGCTCGGTCAGCGCCACGACGCCCGGGTCGGTGGTCGCGCCCGTGGCGATCACCACGCGTCCCAGCACCGACGGCTGCCGCGACATGATGCCCTGCACGACGGCCTCGGCAGTTTCGGTGGCGAGGCGGTAGTCGCAGAGCACGAGGTCGAACGGCTCGCGTTCGAGCAGCGCCAGCGCAGCCTGCGCACTCTCCGCTGTCGCGCACTCGTGCCCGAGGCTCACGATCAGCCGCTCGCAGACCTTGCGGAGGTTCGGCTCGTCGTCGATGACCAGCACGCGGTAGGGCTGGTGCGCGGGCTTGTCCGGGCTCGCCGCGTGTTCAGGGAGAACCGCCGGGTGCGGAAGCACCATGCGGAAGCTGGTCCCCTCGCCGGGCGCAGACTCGACTTCGAGCCGGCCGTGATGCGCTGCGACCATGGTGTACGAAAGGCTCAGCCCGAGACCCGTGCCCACGCCGGGCTTCGTCGTGAAGAACGGCTCGAAGACCCGCGCTCGCGTCGCCGGATCCATGCCCGGGCCGTTGTCGGCCACGCTTACCACCAGGCCCTCGGGTGCCGTCTCGGCCCGGATGGTCATGTGCCGTTCTGCCACCGATTCGAGCGCCTGTTCCGCGTTCGTCACCAGGTTGAGCAGCACCTGCGTGAGCTGATGTTCGTTGCCCCAGACCGGCGCGGTCACGCTCCCCGTTTCGATGCGCACCTCGATGCCCTGTTGCTGCCATGCCGCCCGCCGGACCCGCTCGATGTGGGCGATGATCTGGCGCACATCGACCTCGGTCCGTTCGACGGCGGCGGGCCGGGCGATGAACAGTAGGTCGCGAACCACGTCGCGGGCACGCAGCGCCTCCTTGGTGATGACCGACAGCTCGTCGCGCATCGAATCTGCCGCGGGCGAGGCCGCCAGCA
>JBLNCO010000165.1:0-7181 GCA_050260715.1 Hyphomicrobiales bacterium
CGCAGCGCGTGGCGCTGGTGGTCGGCGAGCACGATGCGCTCCTCGGGGGGATCGAAGCCGACCGGCTGCGATCGGCCGCCGCCGAGAACAGCGACCGGCCGGCCGGTGCGCTCGCGGTGCCCGCGCCGACGGTGCTCAACGCGGACATGCCGCTCGACGAGGCGTTCGACGCGCTCGCCGGGAGCGAACGGAGCTGGCTGCCGGTCGCCGAGGAGGGCTCGAAGCGGCCGATCGGCGTCGTCGACGCGCGGGCGCTGGTGCGGTCGTATCGGGAGGCGGCGTCGGCGAGCTCGGCGCGGGGCGGGAACCAGCCCGAGACCATTACCGTGCTCATCACGGACATCAGCCCGGCGGCCGGGCGGACCCTCGCCGAGCTCGGGTTCCCGCCGGGGGCGCGGGTGGTCAACATCCTTCGCGGCGATGCCGTGCTGGTGCCGAACGGGCAGAGCACCCTGAGCGCGGGCGACCACGTCGTGGTGGCGTTGGAGTCGCGCAACCTGCGGCCCCAGGTGGACGCGATCCTCGATCCGTAGGGAGCGGCTAACGGTTCGCCTTGAGGCCCGAACGGGGGAGGGCGCCGAGCTCGCCCGTGAACCAGGCCTGCGCCGCTTCGTAGCCACCACGCGAGTGTGCGAGCGCGGCAAGGGCGGCCTGCACGTAGCCATCGGGGGTGGTGTAGGCGCGGTTCCACGGGGCCGCGGCGCCCCAGGCGCGGGTGTAGATGCCCGAGCCATCGGCGTTGCGGGCGTAGGGCGTGGTGCTGAGCTGCGTTCGAACGCGTTCGATGAGGCGGCGCGCGCCGTCGTCGTCGCATTCGGCGAGGATGGCCACGAAGCGCGAGCGGTCGAGCCGCAGGACGGGGTCGGAGTCGCGGACGGCGTTGACGAGCGTCTGCGCGACAAAGCGGGCGGGCGAGGGCGGCCGTTCCTGGCCCGGCGAGGGCTGGAAGCCGACGACGCCGATTTCGAACACGGCGAGGGCACTGCGATCGCCGTAGCGGAGGCTGCGGGCGATTTCGCGGTGCAGGAGCTCTTCGAGCTGGCGCGCATTGCCGACGCCGGTCTCGCGGTCGATGAGGCTGAGGGCGTCGTCGCCGGCGCTGATTATCACCCGCGGGCGAGTGGTCATTCGCGCGACGAAGGCGGTGCCGGCGCCGGCCCAGCCGAGCAGGATGAGCAGACCGCCGGCGCCTGCGTCGGTTGGGAATACCTCCTGCGCCGATACGTAGGTGATGGCGGCGGCGACGCCGATTGGAAGCACTAGGCCAGCGGCGCGAAGCAGCGGGGCGAAACGCCCATCTTCAGGCGACGGATGGTCCATCGGGGTCCTCCATGACCGGGAACTGTGCAAGCGGGACGCGGGTCGTCTTCGTGAGCGAAAGCTGGTAGTCGACCGCAGTGAAGAGGTCGCTGGCTTCCGGGGCAGTGCCGCTGGCGACGGCGAAGACAACCGAGACGGGGATGTCGTCCCACCATTCGGTGGCGTTGAGCCGCTCGACTTCGTGTGCGATGCGCCGGGCCATCCGCCGCCCGAGCTCGAGGTCGCCATCGGGAACGATGATCCCGAAGTCGTCGCCACCGACGCGGGCAGCGAAATCGACGGCGCGGATGCAGTGCATGATGCCCTGCGCGGTGCGGCGGATCATCGAATCGCCGGCTTCGTGGCCGTGCGCTTCGTTGACCGTGCGGGTGCCGACGATATCGACGAGAATGAGGGCGACGGAGCGGCGTCGTTCGCGAGCCTGGGCACAGACTTCGCGCAGGCGTTCGTCGAAGGCGCGGCGATTGTGCAGGCCGGTCAGGTGGTCGGTGCGGGCTTCGCGTTCGAGCCAGCGGACCATTGTGTCGCGGCGGCGCAGGGTGCGGCTCTCTTCGACCGCAACGAGGATGCGGGCGGCGAGCTGTCCGCCATCGAGGTTGCGTTTGCTGACGAAGTCGTGGGCGCCGAGCTTGAGGGCGGGTAGGGCTTCGCGTTCGTTTTCGCCGCTCGTGAGGACGACGATCGCGACATCGGGGCGGCGGACGCGGATGAGCCGGATGAATTCGGAGCCGGCCTCGGTCCACCAGCGGGACTCGACGAGCGCGGCATCGAAGGAGTCGCCTTCGAGGAGCTGCGCGGCCTCGTCGAGGGAGCGTGCGGACTGGACGCGGAACTCGGGCTGGCCGGCGAGGACATCGCGCACGAGCCTGGCGTCATCGACGGAAGGTTCGATGAGCAGGACCCGGAGGATACCCCGGCGGTCGGCGACCCGGAATGGCGTAGCAGACATAGTCTTCGTCATTCTCAGTATCGGCACGGGCCATCGGGTTCCGGAGTGCGCGGCGCGCTACGCGCGCCGCAGTGGGCGGTGCCCAGTGCTCAGTGCCCAGTGCCCGGTGCTCAGTGCCCGGTGCTCCGTGCCCGGTGCTCAGTGCCCGGTGCGCAGTGCCCGGTGCGCGGTGCCCGGTGGCCCGGTGCCCAGTGCTCAGTGCGCAGTGCCCGGTGCGCGGTGCGCGGTGCCCCTGCCCCATCGCCGCTGGACGCCGCTGATGTGGGCCGCCACCGTTACCGCGACGGGAAGTCGAACATCAAAGACCGCATGGCGAGAGCGCGCGATGGCGGGTGGCGCCGGCGGTTCGCCGTCAATCGACAATCGTCAATCGTTCGCGCAACGGGGCGAGGCGCTGTCCACGGTCACCGAGTGGGCCGTTGCGGCCGGGGCCCGGAGGGTCCAGGTGATGGCAGCGCCGTCGGTGACGGCGACGTTGAGGGCGTCGTGCGTACCGGGGAGGAAGTGGCCGGGCTGGCCCCAATCGCCGCTGCCGGAGAAGGCGTTGCCGGGGGTGCCGGGGGCGACATCGATGGGTTCGGCGCCGGCCCAGGTGTACCCGAGGTGGGCGACGTAGCCGCCGTCGCTCGTGGGTTCGATGCAGCGGAGCGTGGGCACGAGCTCGGGCGCGGGGGTGTGCTCACCGCCGGTCGCGGGGACTTCGATGCTCGCCAGCCCGAACTTGCGGGAGGCGCCGCCATCGATCTCGCAGTCCCACTGCTGGTCGGGGGCGTGTCCGCCGTAGCAGGTGTCGGCGCCGTCGCCGCCCCAGATGCTGTCCTGGCCGTTCTCGCCATAGATGGTGTCGTCGCCGCCACCGCCGAGGATGATGTCCTTCGCGTTGTCGCCATAGATGGTGTCGTTGCCGGGGCCGCCAGCGATGCAGTCCTTGCCGTTGCCGGCGTGGATTTCGTGGCCAGCGGCGCCGGTAACGACGATGAGGTCGTCCTGGTTCGTCCCATCGACGCGGTAGGGCGACGTGTCGTCGACGAAGATGGTGTGCTTGTAGCCGTCGGGGTCGCCGCACTCGGCGGGAATGGTAGGGCCGGGCGGCGGCGTGGAGTCCCAGGTGCCGGCGGTCACGGTGACGTTTGTCGTTGCGACGCCGGTGGTCCAGAAGGCGAACGCGGTCTGGAGGAGCGTGACGCCAACGGCGGCGCCCGCGAGCGCACCGAGGAGCGAGTACCGGAGCAGCGCTTTCATGCGACGGCCTCGGCTTCGACGGAGCGCTGCTTCTCGGCCTCCTCGCCGTGGAGGATCCAGCGAATGATGAACAGCAGCTCGGGGATCATGATGATGAGGCCCGGAACGACCACGAAGGCGAAGTACCCGAATTTCGAGCCGAGCACCACGAGCAGGTGGCCGGCGTACGGGACATGGAACAGGAGCTTCCCGTGGACGTTGGCCGCGGGCACGACCCAGGCGTCGCCTTCGGGGTTGTTGTCGCCCTTTGTCTCGAATCCGAGGTCGCCGGCCTCGTGGTCGACTTTCACGATGCGATGGAGAACGACTCGCGGGTTCGAGGGCGTACTGGAGTCGGGATCGTCGAAGAGGATGACATCCCCGACCCTGAGTGTGGCCGGGTCGACCGCGCGGGTGACCGAGAGGTCGTTGACCTGGATGCCGGGCTCCATGGAGCCGGAAATCACGCGGCGCACTTCGAAGCCGCTTACGCGCGGAAGGATCGCCAGGAAGAACACCAGCCCCAGGATGGCGTAGGCGGCTCCGAAGAAGGCTGCGGAGACGACGCGAACGACCCAGCGATTGCCAGCGGTTCGGCGAACGAGTCGGGTGGCTACAGCGATCGAGGTCATTGCTCGCTCCGGAACGGGAACCGAAGGGCCCCCGCACGGGAGCCCTCCGGGCTAGACGAAACTAGGACTGCGACGTGCCGTAGATCTTGACGGTGAAGTTGGCGGACTTGCCCTGGAGACCGTTCTGGTTCGAGCCGCTGTCGGGGAACGAAAGGGTAGCGTTGCAGCTCGTGCTCGCACCCGGGTTGAGCGTGCCAAGGGTGACGCCGGCATCCCACTGCTGGAGGGTGCCCTCGGCCGAACCGGTCCCGCACTGGACCTTGAGGATCAGGGCCGACTCGAGCGTGCCCGAGCCACCGTCGACATCGACCACGAAGCGCAGGGGAATGTCACCGCTGTTCTCGACAACGATGTTGTTCTGCGTGGTGCTCCAGCCGGGATAGATGCCGTCGTACGTAAGGGTGGTGTCGCAGCCGCTGCTGAGTTCGCAGCCGGCAACGGTGAGGTCGGCCGTGCCCGCGTTTGCGGTCACCTGGGCCGTGCCCGTCTGGGTGGTCCAGAAGGCGGAAGCGCCGAGGACCATCGTGGCGCTAATGGCGCCGACGATGAGGAACGCAGCGAAAAGCCGCTTCTTCATAGGTAGGTTTTCTCCCCCTGCCGCGCGCTCCGGGCGCGGCGGAACTGGGCCGCGCAGGCGATGCCTGGCGGCGGGCGAAGACAGTCCATGGATCGTGGATTAGACCGCTATCCGCTTGCCCGGTGCCGCTCCTTTCCGGGTCGCAGGGAGAAGAGGTAGGGAAACCCCCAAACTCGGGGGGCCGAGCCTTCCGTCGTGCTCACCATCCTGCCACAGGGTGGTAGGATGAGCGCGCAAGAGACCGCAACTCTCTCTGCGACCAGCCCCTGGTCCGGCGGCAACCGGGCCGGGGGCCTTTCTTTTGTGATCGGGGTGCTTTCCCGTTTCGGGTACTTCCTCGCGTTACGTTTCTGCGAGGTGGTTGAGACAATGCCAAGGCTGTCACCGGGTGTCAACCGGACATTTCCGTTACGCGGTTGAGCGGTCGTAGAACACGTCAACTGGTGTCGTGGGCGATGCGCGAATCTTAACGTTCGCGGCGTCCCCGGTAACCTCCACAGGTTCGAACTCGAACATAAATGTTACGTAGTGTGAATTTCGAACCGATTTCGGAACCGATTGGGAGTTCCCGTTGTCGAGGGGGTGGCACCCGCTACCGAGGGATGAGGGCAAGGAGGAGTGCGCCACTGTCGGGGGGCGCGGTCTCGCCGCTACTCGCCCCGGGCGTGCCGCGCGAGCTCCGTGAGCAGGGCCAGGCGCTGTCGGTGGTACTTGCTGGCGAGGCCGCTGGAGCTGGGGATGACCCAGGGGACGGTGTCGCCGATGCGGTCCGGTTGGGCGCCGTAGGGGCGGGCGTCGAGCTCGCGGGCGGGGAGCCCGAGGGCGTGGCGGCCGAAGAGGCGGTAGATGCCGCGGCCGGAGAAGACGGCGAAGCGGGGCTGGGCGGCGAGGAGGTCGTCGTGCAGGCGGAGGGCGCCGGCGGCGAGCTCGCCGGGCGTGAGCTCGTCGGCGCGGGCGGTCGGGCGCGAACAGAGGTCGGTGAAGCCGATGCCGGCTTCGTCCATGAGGAGGCGGTCGTCTTCGAAGCCGACATGGCGGGCGACGAGGCCGCTGGCGTTCAGCTGCTTCCAGAAGACGTTGCCGTGGAAGGCGTAGTAGTGGCCGCGGCGCGCGGATTCGAGCCCGGGGTTGAAGCCGATGAACACGAGGCGGAGCGCGGGGCGGAGAAGCCGGGGGAGGCTTCGATTGACGATTGGCGATTGACGATCGCCGATTGGGGTGGGGTCGTCCGGAGTCATCTGGGAGTCACTCGGGTTTCGGGCACTGGCACTGGGCACTGGGCACCGGGCACCTCGCACTCCCGTCCTAGTCCCCCACCGCCACGGGTGGGAGCGCGAATTCGGCCTGGGGCTCGTCGAGGAGGAGCTTTTCGGGTGGGGAATCGTTGGGGGCGACGAACACCAGCGTGACGAGCTCGGGTTCGCCGAGCGGAAGGCGGAGGTCATCGGCGACGAAGTCGCCGCCTTCGATGCCCGTCACGGGGACTTCTGTGCCGTCTTCGAGCCGCAGCTCGAAGGTATCGAGGCCGAGCTTCCAGCTGCGGTTGGCGGTGAGCTCGACGAGCACTCTCCAGCGGCGGGAGCCAGCGGGGTCACGGGACGCATCGCCCTGGCTGAGTTCGCGGACGGTGACGACGTGGCCTTCGTGCGCGAAGGTTTCGCCGACCGCGACGTGCTCGGGTGGGAAGGCCCAGTCGAGGATCGAGGGGAGCAGGAAGAAGGTGAAGAGCACACCGGCAACGACGCCCAGCACGCCGCCCACCCAGAGGCAGCCGGTGCGGCCCGGGTCGGGCTCGCGGGTGTCGGCTTCGACGCGGCGGCGGACGGGCCGGGCGGTGGGACCGGGGTCGCTCACGGCTCCATGGTCGGGGGGCGGGCGCGGAGCGGCAACGGCTCAGGCAGACGGCGGGATGACCGTCGCGACGCCATCGACCACGAGCTTGCCATCCTGGTTCGTGACGGTGGTCTTGAGCCGGACCCACTTGCGCTGCTCGATCTTTTCGCTGACTTCGACGCGGGCGGTGACGGTATCGCCGATGAACACGGGCGCGCGGAACTGGAGGTCCTGGCCGGCGTAGATGGTGCCGGGGCCGGGCAGGTGCATGGCGATGCAGGTGGAGATGAACGAGGCGGTGAGCATGCCGTGGGCGATGCGCTGCTTAAACATCCCCTCGGCGGCGGCGACGGCGTTGACGTGGGCGGGGTTCATATCGCCGGTGATGCCGGCGAACAGGTAGATGTCGGTTTCGCTGATGGTCTTGGTGAAGCTGGCGGAGTCGCCGATGGAGAGCTGATCGTAGGTGGCCATGCGGGAAGCATGCCCTCCGCGGCGGCTGCGGGGAAGCGGCTCAGGCGGCGGGGTCGGCGCCGACGCGGCGGCGAGGCGACCGGCGGCCGCCCTGGATTACGACCGGGCGGCCGAGGATCTCTTCGGCCTGTTCGCGGGTGGAGCGGCCGCGCACGTGCGCGAGCACCGGCGCGAG
>JBLNCO010000166.1:0-5151 GCA_050260715.1 Hyphomicrobiales bacterium
CCTCGGCGCCCATCAGGCCGCTCAGGGCGTCGCCGATGTGTGACACGGACGCCCCCTCCGCGACCACTTCTATCTCGTCAGAGCCGTAGAGCGATACGAAGGTGGCGAGCCAACTGGAGACCAGGTCGCGGCTTTCGAGCCGGCCGCCCGTGATCAGCGCGCTTCCGCACGCCAGGAGGTTCAGGTAGTAGATGCCGTCGTCGGTGGCGCCGACGGGGACGATTAGAAGCGAGCCACCGTCTGGTTCGTGGAAGAGCTCGGAAGCCAGCCGGTTGAACCGCGACAGCTTGAGGCGCACCTGGGTCGGCGCCACCTCCGTGCCGTCCACAGAGCACCCGATCTCCCGCGACAAAATATGTCGGGCTGCGACGAGTGCGTTCGCGTCGCCCGGCGGGCAGTCGAGCGTGAACTCGAGGAAGCGGTCCGTCTCGCGGACAAGAACGATCCTCGTGTCTGCGAAGTCCGAATCCGCCAGCGCTTGATGCAGCGCTCGTGACATTGCCAGCACCCGGCCCGCGTCGCCTACTCCAGATGGTCGTCGCTCTCGGCGTTCCTCGTGGCGTCCGCCACCGCCGCTGTGGCGGTTCCTGAAAACGAACACGAACAGCCCTGCGGCAGCGACCGTTGCTACTGCGCCACCGACCAGTTCGACAGGCAATGTCGGCGGCGAAGGCAGTGACTTCGGCTGCTGAGTTTCACCGTCAGGCGGCCTCTCCTCGATGATGCCGCTCGGCACCGCGCTCGGCGTAGGTGACGGGGTAGCGACTTCAGCGGTCGCCGTGGGTGCGACTGGAGTCGACTCTACCTCGCCCTCGCCTTCCGTCTCACTCAGCTCGTCTGGCGTCGGGACCGGGAGCGTGGCCTCGTCCTGCGGCAGATCGAGCGTCCAGCCTGCGTAGATCAGATTCGGATTCGTGAATGTCCGACCGTCGGGCATCTGGCGGTGCTGGTTCAGAGTCCAGAGCTCGGTCCAGCGGAAGCCGTCCCCGAGCAGCCGCTCGGCGATGGCCCAGAGGCTGTCTCCAGACACGACCGTATATGAGGTCGCGGCGAGAGTAGCCTGCTCCCCCACCTCATGTGGCGCCGCTGCGGGCGCGACCGAATTAGTAACCTCCCGAGCATGTGTTGGCGCGATCAGAGAGACGGTCGCGGCCTCAGCGGAACTGGCCGACGCGAGGCCTGGCTGGAACGATGCTGTGAGGACGATCGTCCCCGCGAGCGCACCATCCACCAGGTGCCGTACGAACGGGAGGGTGAGCGGCTCGGTGATGCGGAGTCCTGCGCGCGCCCACTTGGCACCGCCGGTAATCGACGAAGCGGTACCCAGCACCAGGCGAAGCCCAACAGAAATGGCAAGGTAGCCAATGGCGAGCCACCCGAACCCGCCGACCACCGCGACCACGTCATCGTCCCGCAGCTGCGCGGCGACGAAAACGTCTCGCACGTGAGCCCAGTCGGGAACGGACAGCAAAGTTGTTGGCGGGCCAACAAACCGCGAGAGCAACGTCCCCGTTAGGACGAGGAGCGCCACCAACGCGACCAGTCCGAGACGCGTGCTTGGTGCTTGGGTCGGTGATGCTGCTGTCATACGTGCTCCTCTCAGCGGCTCGTCAGAACCGACTGGAGTTGCTGGACCGGGTAGTCGGTCGTGAATGTCCGGGCGATCGGCGCCAGCGACTCCCATGCCCCGCCGTTCACGCGGTACTCGGCGTTGAAGCTGACTTCGATGGTGATGCTGTAGGCCCCGCCGTTGGCCAGGGAGGACTGCTCGTAGACGTGTTGGACGTCGCTCTCTTCCGGGAATGGCCGGCCGAGGGAGTTCGTCTCGATAGCGGTGCCATCACCGAAGCTCCAGCGGTAGGTCACCGGCTGCACCTGAACTTCGACGGTGGTGCTGGCGAGGGTGTCGGATGAACTGATCGGCTCGCCGCCATAGCCGTCCACCCAGAACCACGACTCAAGCGCGACAAGGCCGGTCGATGGGTTGGCGCGGATGGAGAGTTCCGGGATGGGCAGCTTATTGAGCAGCTCCATGGCGACGACGAGGGGGTCGACCGCGCCGCTGCCCACGACGACGGTGACGTTCCCGCTCGCGGCGGCGCTTCGCGGAATCCAAACGACGGCAAAGAAGCCATCGTCACAGACCACAGTCCAGGGGCTTTCACCCGGATGCAGCGGCGCCTCGCGCTGGAGCCAGGCCGAGAGCGACAGGCCGATGTTCATGGCGTCCGCTTTACACGACGGCTGGGAGCCGGTGCTAACAGACGCGCTGCTCCCGCCCGACGGAGCGTTACTTCCCGGAGTAACGTCTCTGATGCTGATCCTGATGGTTACTCCATTGGGGCCAGAATCGACGCTGACTGTTCCGGCCGGTGTAGTCGGGCGCGGCGTAGCGGGTTGTCCCGGAGACGGACCGGGCGATTGGGCATGCACGGTCGCTGTCACCGGCAGCGCGATGAGGACGGCCGAGGCCAACCAGATCAACACACCGGGCCTCACTGCTGGCGAACGCTTCGAGTGACTGTCCATTGTCCATCGACCTTTTCCAGGAAGAATGTGTCCTTGAGCAGTTCGCCCGTACCTTCGGCCTCGGGCGGCTCCTTGGTCACCGGATCGACGTAGAAGCTGTTGTTTGTCATCTCGTCGTAGACCACGGCCGTCGTCTCGGACGATTCGACAACGATCGGGTTGTGCTCGATTACGACACGGAGCGCGACGCCCTGCGCGCGAAGCATCTCCACCTCACCCTGAACACGAGCCAGCTCCTCCGGGCCAGCGAGTTCGGCGACCAAATCGGCATTCAGATCCAGGACGGCGGCGGCATATCGGTCCCAATACGCGAGGTACGACTCAATCACTTGGTCCTCGATGCTCACCGTTGGCGTCGGAGGGGCGGTACCGGTCGCCGTGGCTGAGGGAGAGGAGGTCGGAGTCGGTGTGTCAGACGCCTCGTCATCCCCGCCGCACCCCACGAGAGGCAGCACTGCTGACAGGCCCACTGCCAGAATCACGAGTCGAGTTCGAACGTGCCTGCTCATCTCCGTCTCCCCTGTGGCCCCGCCGCGTCCACGCCATAGCGCGGCTCAGCTGATGCGTGGGCGCTCACGTCCACATCGTCGATGCCGATCAAGCCCAGGAAGCTGGTTGACGCCTGCCGGCTGACGCTGACCTCCACGGAATCCGCCGATGTCGTGATCTCAAAGCTCACGCCGTCTTCCGCGTCGAGGTAGCGTGCCGCCGTCTCGCGAGCCCACCGCTCGTCGAGGACGACGTCACCGGTCGCCCGGTACGCCTCCTCATCTATCTGCATCGCGGCAGCGGCAGCCGCGGCATCGGCGGCGTTCTGAAGGTCGCGACGCTGCGCGAAGACGAGGCCGCCGTCAGAGACGAGCCCGACGACGCTCACCAGGCCGACCATCATCACCGCCACCATCACCAGCGCCTGGCCGTCTTCGCTACGCACAGCGTTCATCGCGCCACCGCCTCCCGGCTGCGGTACAGCTCGACCTGCTCCGTGTGCCTAGAGCTGACCTCGACTTCGAAGAAGCTGAGCCATGGCAAGTCCGAGAGCGGGACCGAGTAGCTGACATCGGCACTGACTTCGCCGCCCCGGACAAAGCCGTTGGCGTCGACATCGACAGTCAGCCGCTCTTCAGCCAGCCCGTAGCCCAATGCGGCAGCGAGGCCAGCCGCCAACGCGTTGGTCGTCCCTTGCTCTTCGGACGGAGCAACGGCCAACGTGCGGGTCGCCTCGCGGGCGGCTGCCTGGACGGCGACCTTGGCGTCGGTAATCCGGCCGATAGCCACGACCCCGAAGACGAGCAGGAGCAGCACGGGGACGGCAATCGCCCCCTCGACCATCGCCTGCCCCGACTCTCCGGACAGCCCACGAAGGTGCACCCGCCGGTTCCACCTATGGCCCACTGCGGAACCCCTCCTTTCTCACGCTCGCGGTCGCGTCGAGCTCGATGTCGCGGCTGCCGAGCCACGGGAAGATCAGCGGGTAGTCAGCCGAGGCTTGGACCGTCACGGTCTCGCGGTCATCGGTGGCCTCGACCTCGAATCCGTCCCCAGTGCTCCCGAGGCCCGAGTCCAGTACATCGCGGGTTCGCTGCTCGCCACCGGTTGGATCGCCGCCTTCAGCTGCCGCGAGTCGTGCGCCCTCCTGCGCCGCGGTCGTGACCACATTCTGCGCGTGGTGGACGAGCGCGAACTGGACGACGCCGACGAGCACAAGCAGCAGCACCGGGAGCACGAGCGCGAACTCGACCATGCTTTCGCCAGCTTCGCCGTGGCCGTGGCGCACGACGCGCGTCCTAGAGCGAGTCCAGCTCATCGATGATTCCCTCGAACACGCCGACGATGCCTTCGCCGAGCGTCTGGACGGTCACGAGCGCCGCCACCGCGATCAGGGCGGTGACGAGGGCGTACTCGACCATCGACTGGCCGGACTCGTCCCGTGGCAGGAGCGGTCGGATTCGGTGATAGAGGCGCATAAGATTCTCCTTTCTGGCGTCGGCCTCTACTCGCTCAGTCCCAGCAGTTGGACGCCGGCCGGGTAGAGCAGGACGACAAGGAAGACGGGGAAGATGAACAGCACGACGGGGAACAACATCCGGATACTGCTCTTCTCGCTTTCGGCGATGAGGGTGGCGCGCTTCCGCTCGCGCACGGTGTCGGCGAGGGTGAGCATGACCTGGCCAAGCGGCAGGCCCTGTTCGAGGGCGGACTGCCAGGCGTCGGCCATGGAGACGATCTCCGGAACGCCCTCCTGAGAGGCGAGCGCTCGGAGTCCCTCCGGATGCGTGGCCGTCCCAAGGCTTGCCTCGCGAGCGACAACTCGGAGTCCTTCGCCGAGCGCGCCACGAACCTGCCGGCTCACGTCGGCGAGTGCTTGCTCGGGAGAGAGCCCGGCGCTCGCTGCCATAGCCAGGAGGTCGAGGACGGTGGGCAATTCGACGAGGATCGCCTTCCGGCGCCGGGCGATGCGGCGTTCCAACAGCCAGTCCGGCTGGAGGAAGCCGAGCACGAACCCGAGGAGCCAGATCCAGACCGGCCATGGCCCGAACGGATGCAGCCCGGCGATGTTCATGGCCGGGAAGAACGCGAAGAAGAGCAGCCCGATCGCCAATTTCTGGCCGAAGAACTGCG
>JBLNCO010000167.1:0-2717 GCA_050260715.1 Hyphomicrobiales bacterium
GGCGGCGAGCGCTTCGAGGCCCGGCCGCAACCCGCGCTGCATGGCCCCCAGGCCGTGGCTCACGATCTTACGGTTCTCGTCGGCGAGCGGCGCGACGTCGACCACGGTGCCGAGGGCCACGAGGTCCACGAACTCCGATTCGTCGAGCGCGCGGCCGTAGTCTTCGTAGAGGACCTGCAGAAAGCGGTAGGCGACCCCCACGGCGGCGAGCTCGTCGAACGGGTAGGGCGAATCGCGGCGCTTGGGGTTGACCGCGGCGACGGCGGCGGGGAGCTCATCGGGCACCGTGTGGTGGTCGAGGATGATGACGTCGAGCCCGAGGGCGTTCGCGTGCGCGACCTCTTCGACTGACGAGATGCCGCAGTCGGCGCTGATGAGGAGCGATGCGCCTTCGGCGCGGAGGCGGGTGATGGCGCCGTTGTTCAGCCCGTAGCCTTCCTGGAAGCGGTCGGGGATGTAGTTGATAGTGCGGGCGCCGAGGGCCCGCAGGCCGAGGTGGAGCACCGAAACGGATGTGACGCCATCCACGTCGAAGTCGCCGTACAGCGCGATCGTTTCTTTTTCGGCGATGGCGCGGCGGGTGCGGACGATCGCTTCGCGCATGCCGGGGAGTTGCAGCGGGTCGTGGTCGGCGGCGAGGTGCGGCTTGTAGAAGAGGTCGGCCTGGGCGCGCGTGGTAATTCCCCGCGCGGCGAGCACGGTCGCGACAACGGCGGGGAAGTTCGGGATGCCCTTCTGGTGGGCGTACGGGTCGCGGAGGCGCCAGCGCGCGTGTGGCCGGGCAGCGACCGGCGCCGTCACGAGGCAGGCTCGTAGCGGCGGAACACGAGGCTGGCGTTGTGACCGCCGAAGCCAAGGGAGTTGCTCATCACGGCCTCGAGCGCGGCCGAGCGCGCGACGTTCGGCACGTAGTCGAGGTCGCAGTCGACGTCCGGTTCGTCGAGGTTGGCGGTGGGCGGGATGATGCCGTGTTGTAGCGCCATCACGCAGACGCCCGCCTCGACCGCGCCGGCGGCGCCGAGCAGGTGGCCCATCATCGACTTGCTGGAGCTAATGGGCAGCGAGTAGGCGTAGTCGCCGAAGACGCGCTTCACGGCCAGCGTCTCGAGCCGGTCGTTCATGGGCGTCGATGTTCCGTGGGCGTTCAGGTAGTCGATGTCATCGGGCTGGAGCCCGGCCTGGGCGAGGGCGAGCTGCATCGCGCGCATCGCACCTTCGCCGTTCTCGTCGGGCTGGGTTATGTGGAAGGCGTCGCTGGTCGCGCCGTAACCGGCGAGCTCGGCGAGGATGGTCGCGCCGCGCGCGCGGGCGTGCTGCTCTTCTTCCAGCACGAGTACGCCGGCGCCTTCCGCCATGATGAAGCCGTCGCGGCGGCGGTCGAACGGCCGCGAGGCGTGCTCGGGGTCGTGGTTCCAGGCGGTGCTCAGCGCGCGCGCGGCGGTGAAGCCGGCGATGGCGATCGGTGTGATGGAGGCTTCGGCGCCGCCGGCCAGGGCAACGTCCGCGTCGCCACGGCGGATGATGTTGGCCGCTTCGCCGATGCAGTCGGCGCCACTCGCGCAGGCGCTCACCAGGGCGTAATTCACGCCCCGCGCGCCAACGCGGATGGAGAGCTGGCCGCTCGCCATGTCGGGCAGCATCATCGGGACGACGAAGGGGCTGACGCGCCCGGGCCCGCGGTCGCGGAGGACGTCGTACTCCTGCATCAGGGTGGTGATACCGCCGATGGCGGTGCCGATGATGCAGGCCACGCGGCGGCCATCCGAGGGGTCGATGGTGTAGCCGCTCTGCTTGAGCGCCTCACCGGCAGCGACGAACGCGAATTGCGTGAAGCGGTCGGCGCGGCGGGCTTCTTTGCGCTCCATGTACTTGAGCGGGTCGAAATCCTTCACCTCGCCGGCGACCTGGGCGTCGTAGCCTTCCGGGTCGAAGAGGGTGATGCGGCCGGTGCCGGTTTTCGCGTTGACGAGCGACTGCCAGGTGTCGCAGGCGTTGTGGCCAATGGCCGTGATCATGCCGATGCCGGTGACGACGACGCGCCGATTCACGAAAGGGGCCTCGAAAAGGCTAAGGTTGCCTCGCAGTATAGCATCAACTTCGCACCTCTTTGACGACGCGCGGCAGGCGTTCGGCAATTTCGCTGGCGAGCAAGCCGCCATGGCCGTACTCCTCGCGGATGGCTTCGCCGGTTGCGGCGTGGAGATAGACGCCCAGGCAGGCGGCGTCGAAGGGTTCGAGGCCCTGGGCGAGATAGGCGCCGATCATCCCGGCGAGGATGTCGCCGCTGCCCGCGGTGGCGAGCAGGGGGTTCGCGTAGGGGCTCAGGCGGGTGCGGCCATCGGCTGCGCAGACCACGGTGTGCGCGCCCTTCAGGACCACCGTGCAGCCGAAACGCTCCGCGGCTTCGCGGGCCGCCTGCAGCCGGCGCGACTGGATGTCCGCGACGGTCGTGCCGAGCAGGCGCGCGAGCTCGCCCGGGTGCGGCGTCAGGACGGCGTTCGCAGGGACGCGCCCGGGGCCATCGGGCATGGCAGCGAGCGCGTTCAGGGCGTCGGCATCGACGACCGCACCGGCGCGCAGGGTCGCGAGGTCGGGCAGGATGGCCCAGGTGAGCGCGCGCGTCTCTTCGGTCAGGCCCAGGCCGGGCCCAAAAACGGCGGCGTTGAAGTTCGGCCACTGGGAACGGAGCGCGAGCGCGGCTTCGCCGGCGAAGCCAC
>JBLNCO010000168.1:0-10097 GCA_050260715.1 Hyphomicrobiales bacterium
GACGAGGACGGAGGGCATCCGCGCCAGGTCGAGAGCCCCGAGGATCTCGGCTGCCCGAGCCGGTTCACGAGGCTGGATGCGGCGGGCTTCGGCCAGTACCGCCTCGACCTGTAGGGTCTTGACAGCGTGGGCGCGTCTCGCGATGGTGTCGTAAGACGAGGCCAGAGAAGGCATGTTGGGATTCAGTTTCAGCGCCGAACCCAGCAGCCTGAGGGCCTCGTTAAACTTTTGCCCGTAAGCAAGCGCCTCCGCGCGTTCGATTAACGCCAGCGCCCGCTCTTCGCGCTGATGCGTCTCCTCCGCAGACCGTTCCTCTGCCAGCAACCGCGACAAGTCCTGTCGCTGTTCCAGCTCTTCCAGTTGCACGGTCAGCGCTTCCAGCCGCTTCGCAGCGATCATCTCAACAGCAGAAGCACTCACTGCCAGTTGCTCCGACTCGGACTTGCTCTCGGGCAGGAAGGCCCGCTCGCAGAGTTTGGCTGCGCCCGTCGAAACGAAGCGCGCTTCGGTGGCTAGCTTGCGCAGGCTATCGGCGTCTGCCTGCAGTCGCCGGTAGGTGACGAGGACGTCCTCGGCTTCGCGCCGGGCTGAAGCGTCGGTGTCCGCGAGTCGCTGCAGCTCGCGGGCTGCCCGACTGATCGCCTGGATGAGCGCATCCGGATCGGCATCGGGTGGGACAGCAGGTGTCTCTGGCACGGACTCGGCGGCCGGCATGTCGTTGGCGAACTCGTCGCGGTAGCGCGCGAGGTCAGACAGTTCGGTGAGGACGATGGATTTCGTCACGATGCTTCACCTCCGTGGTAGTCGGTCACCCTGGACAGGGCGAACGGGTCGGGGTCGTGGCCGTTGCTGGCCACGTGCGGTTGGGGCCGCAGCTCGACGATCGAGCCGCCGGTCCGGGGTGGAGTGGTCCGCTCGAGGTCGAGCGCGATGGTGAGGACGGGTTCGCCGATGGTGTCGGCCATCGTTGCGGCCAACTGGAACCGCAACGCCGCGACGAGTTCCGCGTTGCTCACGTCGCGGCCATGAACCGAGAGCGCGAGCTGGATGACGTAGCGCCGGCGGCCGTCCGCCTCGAACGCCTGCAACAGGCCACTGACCTGGTGCCCGTCGAAGACGAAGCGCTGGGCGATGATCGCCAGGTGCTCCGGCATCGGTGTCCCGAGTGCCTTGGCGTATGCCCGTGCGGTCCGGCGGATGAGCCGCCGAAGCTGCCAGGCTTCCCGAGGGCGAGCGTCGACGATGACCGCTGCCCGCCGTCCCCGGAGCCGGTGGTAGAGCCGCCCAATCTGGAGCCGGCAGGATGTAGTGGAGCGGCGTGCGTACGCCGCGCAGTTCGTGGTCCAGCGCCGCAACCTGCGTTGTTTCCTGGACCTGCGTCGTGTGGCCATTCCAATCCTCCTTGGACTGCTAGAGCGGCCAGCTCTTCGCCGCGACCATGACGGTCGAGCAGAGCAGGCTCGCGATGGCGGCGAGACGGGCATGGCGCAGGAGCCACCCCCGGTCTCGTTCTCGGTGGGGTCTCGAAGACATCCATTCCTCCTTACGAGACACGCGGACGTGGAGAAAGCCCCGCACGGGTACCCGCGCTCCAACAGGGAGGCGAGGCCGTGCGAGGCTTCCGTTGGAGCAGGCCCTCGGCGGGACAAGGTGATCGGGGCCGGGGACTGCGATGCTGTTTGGTCTCAGCTGGGGGCTGGGACCTGATGACGTGGACGGTGTGGGGCGTTGGACTCAATCCGGGTTGCGAGACTCGAAGGCACGCCATGGCTACGAACGTCTCTGCGTCCAAAATCGCTTCGAACCTGTGTCCCCTTGGTTCGGCTTCAGCCTGGAGAGCGAGCTCGTTTCCTCTGGCGAGGATTGATCCCGGCGTTTGTCGCGGACGGGTCGTCCGACCGGTCGCTGTGGTGGCGATACCGGCGAATCGCGAGTTACAGGTGCACGGTAGAGGCCATCAGTCCCGCGGGACTCCAATATCGCTGCCGGGAGGGCATGATCTTCACCATTCGGGCGTCGACGATCCGCCATCGCCCGGGAGGACACTGGCTCGTTGAGCTGGCCTCGCCGCTCCGATCCTTGGACTAAAATATGCCCGCAACTGATCGTGTTTTCTTGAGTAGACGAATGGAGTGACGGTCCGCTCCACCCGTCCTGGTGCTCTGGCCTCGCGAGTCTCGAGGTGCCTCAGGCTGTCCGTTCAGCTGCCTGGGAATACCTCACTGAGGATCGTGCGCAACGTCGACACGGAATTCTCGAATGTCGGCAGCACCGGTACGAAGTTCGCAAGCTGTGCTGACCAATCGCGCTCGATCCCGGCCAGGACATCGTCGTCGAGGAAATCAGCGGCGCCTGCGTACGCCACCCCGGCCGCATCCGCCTTGTCCGGCAGGAGTTGCGCCACGAGCTGCCAGTCCACTTCGAAATCGCGCTGTTCCCAGAGGTGCCGCAAGTCGTAGAGGTCGCGAGGTCGGTTTCGCAGCCACCCACGGTCGCGCAGGTGCTGCCGCGCCTGGAGGAGCGCCCGCAATTTCTCGCTCGCAATTTCTTCTAGGCGGTATGCGGGGAGCACGGCCTCGAGCGCCTCGCCGGGGAAGTCGTGAATCAATGGGCGTTCGACGGCGCCAGCGAGCAACGGCTCCCCTGCAGTGACCTCTACCTTCACGCGGCATGAGGGCGTTCGCATCCATGGGAACTGGACCTGGACCCGGAACACACATTGGCCTCGGGGATGTGGGTCGCGGTGCGCTTCCTCGGTCACGACGACCGCGAAAGGCCCGGCGCTCTGCAGGACGGTAGTCATTCGGTGCGCTGCTTCGTGAAGCGCGCGCAGGAGCGCGTCGCATGAGAGCGCCTCGCGCGAGCTGAAGTCCAAGTCTTCCGAGAAGCGGTAGCCGGGGAAGTATGCCTTGCGGAGGCATGTGCCGCCCTTGAACACCAGCGATTCGCGGAGAAGCGAGGTCTCGGCGATGCCGGCGAGGAGGTAGCTCAGCGCATAGTCCTTCTCGACGACGAACTGTGGCTTCCCGGCCGCTCGCACGGCCTCGGCCATGCGCACCCTGAGCGGTCGCAGGGGAGGTGCTTCCTTGTCAGCCACGGAGGTTCTCGATCACCTGCCAGGTCGAGTTGTGCCGGCCGCGGGATGGCCTGCCCGGGTCGAGCGGTGCATCTCCACGGGCAGGGTAGCTGCGGAGCGGCGCGAGCACGGCTTCGGGAGCGTCCTGTCGTTCGAGCGCCCAGCCCAGCCGCTTGACCACGGCGGTCACTCCTAGCTGGACGGCGTAGCGGGCGAGCCGGTCGAGGTCCAGCTCCCCGAGGTGTTCCTCAAGAGCTTCAAGCCCAACAGACAGCGAACCGAAGATGTGGAAGTGCTGGAATGCGTCCAGCAGTGCGCGTTCGCGGTCGAAGACCGCCACCCGGTCTCGTTCGTTCATCCACACCTCGTCTACCCCGAAGAAGCGTTCCCTCGTGACGGCGATCACCTCATAGCGAGTACTCATCACCACCCACGCGCGGCGCATCCCAGGGGCGTCGGTCTCCAGCGACGGCGGAAACGTGCGCGTCGGGGATGAGAGAGTAACCGCGTCGGGGATCTGTTCAGTCAATCCCCAGTGCTGGAACGCTGACCAGTGGCTGATGGCCGATGGAGTGACGAGGGCCGTGCCGATGGCGAAAGGGTGCGCCCTGGGCAGCCGCGTCAGTGGATCGTTGATGGCATACACGCCCTTCTTGAGCCGGGTGATGGCTTCGCTCGCCGACAGGCGATGGAGCAGGCTCACGACGTGGCGAGCGCTGAGCCCGAGGCGCTCGCCCTCGCCGGTGGCTTCGGCCACGGTGAACGGGTCGAGGCTCGCAGCTTCAAGCGCGGTCAGGAGTTGCGTGCCCGCGAGCTGGCCATACGACCGTGAGGAACGGGCAGCATATGGTGAGGATGCCATAGTCGCTCCACAAGTGATGTTGCCAACATCATCGTACACGAGACCGGGACGGCGCGCTGACCGGTCCCCGCCAAGCCTAAACCCAAAGCAGCGGCCCAGCGCTAATAAGCGGCACGGGTTTGTCCGGCCCGTCAGCCGCCTCTCATGGACGGCCTCGTCTGCGTCACGAACGATCCGAATTCGACATCAGACGCGAAGGAGCATGCGTGCGAGATCCGATGAAGCGGGAGGCGCTCTACAACCTCGTATGGACTGTTCCCATGACCAAACTCGCACGGGAGTTTCAGCTGTCCGACCGCGGAATTGCGAAGCTGTGCCAGCGAGAACGCATTCCCGTCCCTCCGCGGGGGTACTGGGCAAAACTGGCGGCCGGGCAGGCAGTGAAGCAGACGCCCCTCCCGGAACGCGTAGCCGGGCAGTCGGAATGGGTGATGGTCGCGCCGAGGGGTTCCGCCTACGGCGCCGAAGGCAGAGCTTGGTTGGAGAGTCGCGCAAGGCCGCTTCCACAGGACGACGCCGCACTGTCACCTGACCCGGCACCGCCGGCATATGACCACGATCTGCACATCCTTGTCTGGAGGACGCGGTCCGCCATCGGGAGCGTCCGCGTGCGCAAGCAGGAGTTGAGGGCCAGCCTTCATCCCGAAGTTGAGCGCCTCCTCCGAGAAGCTCGCGAGGACTGGAGCGTCGACCGCCCAATCTCTCCGCCGGCACACAGCGCCGGTTCGTGGCGCCAGGCGTCCGTCGGCGGCTCGCCTTGATGAGTGCCCTCTTCCTCGCGCTGGGAAAGGCGGGCGCACGGCCAGAAATCACAGACAAGGAGGGGCGCTCTATCGTGGTGACGGTTGGCCGGATGCCGGTGCGATGCCAACTGGCATCAACGTGGATGCGGAGGACGCGTGGCGCTGAACAGGCGGAGCGCCTGGACTTCCACGTCCGCGCCGGCACCAGTTCGTATGCCGATCGCTTTGTCTGGAAGGAGCGCTGGGGACTGCGGCTGGAGACGTGCCTCGCAGACATCACCACCGGGATTGTGGTTGCCGCCGAACTCGAGCATCGCGACCGTGAGTGGCGGCACTACGAGGCAGCGATGGAGGCGCGAGCGGAGGCGCGAAGGGAGCAGGCGCATCAGCGCGGCAAGCGCCGTCAGGATGCCCGCGCCGAACTCATTGCTGACGCCGAAAAGCTACGCCAGGCGAACGACATCCGGAGACTCGTCGCAACGATCCGGAGCGAACGCGAACCTCACGACCTCTCCTTCGCCGCCTGGCACCGCTGGGCCCTTGCTGAAGCCGACGCCATCGATCCGGTGCGGAGCGGAAGGCTGTCCCTCCACGTCCCAGACTGAGCCGTCGGAGGCACTCATTGCGCGGGTCGCCCGGCTCGCCGATGGGCCGCACACCGTATGGAATCGAGGCCGCGCCTCTCCTCGTCTCCCTTAACCCCCGACGGCACCACGAACCGCCCTGCAAAACGGCTGCGGCAGCGCTGTTGAAGGGGCGTAAAATCTCGCGGACGATCTGCACGTTCAAGTTCAAACCGTCCGAAGGCCCCGCATTACACCGCTTGCGTTATGGCATTCTGCCGCTCCGCGCCCCTGAGTCTCCTCCTGTGAGGTGATCGGTATGCAGATGGAGTCAGATCCATGGCAGCCGTGCCCGGCGTACGAAGCCGGGCGAACGCAGCGCTACCGTTCCGCATCGACCGCCGCATGGTTGTCGGTATCGCGCTGGTCGGGGTCTCGCTAGCAGGCGGGTTGGTCCTGTGGCGCGGCGCTACCGACACGACGATGGTTGTAGTGGCGGCGCGCGACATCCCGCCCGGCCACGTCATCCAGCGCGACGACCTGGCACTCTCCGAGGCCAGCCTCAGCGGAGCCCTCGAGAGCCTGGCGCTCGAAGACACCGAGATCGAGACTGCGGTCGGCAGGACAACGGGCACAGCGATCCATGCCGGCGAGATGCTGGTACGGCCCGACCTCGCGGATGGCACTACGCTCGGCGCCGACCAGGTGGCGGTCACG
This sequence comes from Hyphomicrobiales bacterium, assembly GCA_050260715.1. Taxonomy (GTDB): domain Bacteria; phylum Chloroflexota; class Dehalococcoidia; order Tepidiformales; family Tepidiformaceae; genus JALOAP01. The sequence continues at coordinate 5,962 of JBLNCO010000168.1, forward strand.
ATTCCGGTCGAAACGGACAGCGTCTATGCCGGGCTGCGGCCGACCGATGAAGTGGCGCTCCTCGCCACGGTCAACGCTGGTGAGCCGGACAGCACGACGACGACCCTTCTCGACCGCGCCGTTGTCTTCGACGTGGCCCTGGAGCGCGGCATCGTTCGCTCGACCTCCGCGGACGGCACGCAAGCCGACGGCGACGTGACGAACGTGACGCTTGCCATCCCGCGGAGCGAGGCGGAACGCGTCGCCAATGCCCTCGTGAACGCGGAGCTGACTGTCGTGCTCCTGTCGCGTTCGGCGGGGCCGTGAAGGAGGGAGTGCATCATGCAGGCATTAGGAAATGGCCCTCGCCCGCGCATCCTCCTCGGCGTACGCAACCCCGAGTACGAACGGCAGGTGCTTTCGGCGCTCTCTGCCGGTGGCTTTGATGTCGCTGGCCGCTGCCTCGACGGGCCATCGCTCGTGGCGCAAGCCAATGAGGTCGACGCCGTCCTCGCGTCTGCTGACCTTCACCGGCTCACTGTCGATTCACTGGAAGTCGTCCGCAGTAGCGGCACGCCGCTCGTTCTGCTGGTCGAGCCTTCCGATATCGTGCAGTTCGAGGGGCTCGCTTACCTCGTACCGGCAGCAAGCAGCGGCGCCGACATCGTCAGTGCCCTGCGTGGGGCGATTCAGCGCGGTGTGATTCAGGAGGCGCCTCCGGCGACGGAACGTCAGTCGGAGGAAGTGAGTGCCCCATTGGCTCAAGGCGGACAGGTTCTCGCCCTGGTCAGTGGTAAGGGTTCTCCGGGCACCACCACGGTCGCAATCGGCCTGGCCGCGGCACTCGGCCACCAAAGCAGCCGGGTGGGGCTGGTGGACGCCGACCTGCGCGGTGGTGGCGTCGCTCCCTATCTCGACCTCGACCCGCGGCGCGGGCTGATAGGGCTGACCGTCGGCCCCGCAACCGACGACCTGGTCGGCGCCGAGCTTCAGGAGGCGAATGGCTTCCGTGTGTTGGCCGGCGTGGAACGGCCAGAGATGCGCGACCGGGTCACGGTGCAGCAGCTCGTCACGGCTGTTACCACGCTGCGGGAGCGCTTCGAGTTCACGATCATCGACGTAGGCCAGTCACTTCCCGGCATGGCGTCAGATGCCGCCAACACTGCAATCCGGTGTGCCGACCAAGTGCTCGTCGTCACGACAGCGGACCTCGCCGGGCTCTGGAACACTCGCCACTGCCTTCGCTATCTGCAGGAGTCCCTCGGCCTGCCGCGCGAACGGCTCGCGTTGGTCATCAACCGGCACGCCGGGCGGCACGAGTATGGGGGAGCCGAAGTCGAGCGGGCACTCGGCGTCCGGGTCGTCGCCACGGTTCCAGACGATCGCAAGGCAGCGATGCGGGCGGCTCGCGAGCAATTGCCGCTGACCGCCATCGGTGGCTCAGCCGCGCGGCAGGTGGTTGCCCTAGCTGATGAACTGGCGCGGCCACCCGCCGCCCCCGAGGAACGACAGTCAGACACAGCGCCACGTTCTCGCTGGCGACGACGGACAGCGGAAGCGGGGCAGTGACTTATGGCTCTCGCACCAACCGTCACCGTCGAAAGTACGCTCCGCGAGGAAGTCCGCGAGGAGCTTCGCAAGGTCATGGACCTCGACGCTCTCGTCGAGCCCGACGCAGTCGAGGCAGAGCGCATCCGCGAGGTCGTCCGCGCCCTCGTTGAAGCTGCGAGCCACCGGGCTGTGGCGGTCGGCGACGGCCCGATCGTCGATCGGGACGGTCTCACGCAGCGGCTGGTCGACGAGATCCTCGGCCTCGGGCCGCTGCAGCCGTTGCTCGATGACCCGGCGATCGAGGAGATCATCGTCAACGGCCCGCACCGCGTGTTCGCCATCCAGCACGGCCGCAAGCGGCTCACGGATGTGTTCTTCGAGGACGACGCCGAACTGCTTCGGATCGTGCGCCGGGCCGTAGGACGCCTCGGACGGCGGCTCGATGAGACCAGCCCACTTGTCGACGCCCGCCTGCCTGACGGCTCTCGCCTCAACGCGGTCATCCCACCGCTGACGTCGCGCTGGACCCACGTGACTGTGCGGAAGTTCCTGCTGCGCGCGCGGACGCTGGATGACCTGGTTGCGCTAGGCACGCTCAGTCCTGAGGCGGCGACATTTCTCGAAGCGGCCGTCCAGGCCGGGCTCAACATGCTGATCTCCGGCGGTACCGGCAGCGGCAAGACCACCTGCCTGAACGCACTGGGAGCGTCCATCGCGGGCGGCGAGGAGCGCCTGGTGACCATCGAGGAGACGGGCGAGTTGCAGCTCGAATCGATGCTGCCGGACTGCGTCGCACTCCAGTCCCGTCTGCCCAATATCGAGGGCGTCGGCGCCTTCCCGATCCGCAGCCTCGTCAAGAACGCCCTGCGCATGCGCCCGACGCGGATCGTCGTTGGCGAGGTCAGAGGCGCCGAAGCGCTGGACATGCTCTCGGCGATGAACAGCGGCCACGACGGCTCGATGTGCACCATCCATGCCAACGGTCCGCGCCAGGCCCTCTCGAAGCTGCGGATGTACGCCATGATGGCCGACGAGTCGCTGCCGGCCGAGGCCGTGACGGAGATGATCGCCGAAGCCCTCAACCTCGTTGTCCACCTCCGCCTCGAGCCCGCGAGCGACCGCCGGGTGGTCACGAACATCTACGAAGTCACCGGTCTCGAAGGCGACACCGTGGCCGGCACTGACCTGTTCACCTGGTCCGATGGCGCGTTGCGCTGGAGCGGCATTCGTCCCCGGTTCGCCAGCCAGCTCCAGGGCGGGATGTTCCCGTGGGACCGCTTAGAAGAGGAAGTCGAGCCACCGCACAGGGAATTGGAGCGGAACGGGCGGAGGTTGGAGCGATGAGCGGGCCAGGTTGGACCGGGATTGGACCTGGCGTCGCCAGTGTTCGCCTGAAGGGAGGCTCCGCGTGCCGCTGATCCTGTCGCTGACGTTTGCCGCGGGCGTGCTGCTCATCTTCATGTCCGCCACGGAGCGCTGGGCTCCACCCGAGACAGCGAGCCGCCCGTCACTCTCGGAGCGGTTGCAGGTGTACCTCCTGCACAACGGCGTGAATGAGATCGCGCCGCGGGAGTTCCTCGTCCTCAGCGTGCTCTCAGGCGCGGCCCTCGCCCTGTTCGTCCAGTTCGCGCTGGGATGGCCGGCGGTCGGCGCCGCGGCGTTCGCGGTCGGCCTGCTGCTCCCCGGCTGGTACTTCCACACTCGTCACGAACGCCGGCGTGAGGCAGTCCAACTCGCCCTCGCCGACGCGGTGGACGCACTTCGCGCAGGCGTCCGGACCGGCATGAGTGTGGAGGAGGCGGTCCTTTCGTTGGCCCGGAACGGCCCCGAGGTCCTTCGCCCCACCTTCAGCGACCTGGCACGCGAGATCCGGATCGGCGGTTTCGAAGAAGGCATCCGGCGAGCCCGCGAGCACCTGGCCGACCCGGTGTTCGACACGGTCGGCGCGACGCTCGTGATGTCTCATCGCGTGGGTGGCCGCAACCTGAGCACCGTCCTCGACAGTCTCAGCCGCTCGGTGCGCCAGGCCATCAATCTCGAACGCGAGCTGCGCGCGCACCAGGCGAAGAACGTCCTCTCGGCCCGCATCATCGCGGCGTTGCCCCTGATCCTGATCCTGGCGATGCGCGGGCTCAACCCGGATTACCTCGACGCGTTCTCGTCGGCTAACGGGCAGGCGATCCTCGCACTTTGCCTTGTGAGCGTCGCCGTCGGCTACGCAGGCATGTTGCGCGCGACCCGGCTGCCGCTGGAAGAGCGGGTGCTGCAGTGATCGCGCCGTTCGCCCTCGCGGCCTTGTTCGGCGCCGGGCTGTGGCTCGTCGCCACCAGCCTGCCATGGATGCAGCGCCGCCCCGACCTCGCGACGCAGCTTCGCCGGCTCTCCGCGCAGGGGCGCATGGAGGTCGAGGCAGAGCAACAGAACCGGGGACCAGCGGTCTTCGCCTCTGCGACCTTGGAGCGCGTCCTCCGTCCGGTCATCGAGGACACCGGCGACATTCTCAGGCGGCTGCTGGCTCGCGTAGGCGTCGCGTCGCCCGACCTCGAACGGCGTCTCGCGACCGGCTGGCCCGGCACGACGCCAGCGCAGTTCTTCGGCCAGAAATT
>JBLNCO010000169.1:0-7781 GCA_050260715.1 Hyphomicrobiales bacterium
ACCTCATGGACGTAGCCGCACATGATGCAGCTGCCATAGGTACCGTGCCAGTCGCGCTCAACGATCATCGAACCGCGGCACTTCGGGCATGACTTTGGTGGGGCTTCCTGCAAAGCCGGCATGAACAGACTCCTCCTGCATAAGTCGCAAGCGACGGCGATACAAACCGAGGGTCGAGATAAGACCTCGATGGCGGGTGACCTTCCCGCGAGGCCCTCCTGCTGCGTACGGGGTTAGCTGACGGGTTCGGACGGAAGGACGCCCTATCGGCTGGAAGAGAGGCCGAATTCACCCCGAAACGGTGGTTCCCCCGTTGCGCCTCGCGGCGCATTCCGCAGTGTTGCCACGTGCCCGAGCGCGCGGAGCACGATTTCGCAACTCCTCCCGGACGCTATCAATCCAGTTACAGCGCTGTCAACCCCGGCTTGCGCTTTTCGTCACAAATTTACCGCCTACTAGGCATAAGACGGCGCGAAAGTGTCGGGTTTTCCCTGACGGCGCGTGTCGTCCTCCCTCGGTCGATTCGGGCGCGGCTTACCTCTTCCGCACCTATTCTTCACCCTACGCGAAGTATCGGTCGGCACCCCGCTCTTCTCGCCGCTTCGGTATGGGTTCGCCAGCGGCCGGGCTGCCCTGAAACGCAACCGGCACACGCCGCCGGCGGCGCCAGGGAAGCATTCTTAACCGTCGCAGCAGCGCCAATTCACATATCGGAACCATAAATGCCGCCGAATCAAACAGTTGCGGGCCGCCCACGCGCGGAGTGGGGGTAGCGCGACCGGGACGCGAACCTAGCCGCTCGTCGTTTCCCAGGGCGGCGGGCCGAGCTCCCCGGCGAGAAGGCTCATCACGAGCACATCCTCGTAGCGGCCCGCGAAGTAGGCGCTGTCGCGCAGCCGCCCTTCGCGCTGGAACCCGAGCCGTTGGTACAGGGCGCTGGCCCGTTCGTTCTCGGCGAGCACGCGCAGCTCGATACGGCGCAGGTTCATCATCTCGAAGCCAAAGCGGCAGGTGAGCCACGTGGTTTCGGCGCCGAGGCCACGGCCGCGGCCTTGGGGGCCGAGCAGGATGCCGAATTCGGCCGCGCGGTTCTCGGGCGCGGGAACCTTCAGCCACGACTCGCCGATGCGCCGCCCGGCTTCGACGTCCCAGACGGCGAACGCGGCATGTTCGTAGGTGACCGTGGCCGGCGGCTCCGCCTGCAGTTCGGCGAGCGAACGCGGGTAGCGCACCTCGTTGAACCGCATGACTTCGGGGTCGCTGAGCCACCGTTGCAGCAGCGCACGGTCCTCGGGCTCGGGTGCGCGGAGCTCGACTCGCGGGCCGCGAAGTGGGTTGTACGGGACGCTCATCGCAGTTCGCCCTCCAACAGCCCCATAACCACCTGGTCGATGTATCGGCCAAATCGGAAGTACGCCTGCCGGAGCACCGCTTCTTCGCGGAAGCCGATTCCTTCGTAGACGTGCCGGGCGCGGTGGTTTTCGGCGAACACGCCGAGCTCGATGCGATGGAGGTTCATCATTTCGAAGCCGAAGCGGCAGATGGTACGCGTCGTGTCGGTGCCGTAGCCGCGCCCGCGGTACTCACGCTCGCCGATCATGATGCCGAGGATGGCCGAGCGGTTCTCGGGGCTCGCCTGGCGGAGGTCAGCGTTGCCGATTGGCCGGCCGTCCTCGCGCGTGACGACCGTGAAGACCGCATGGTCGTAGGTGGTCACTCCTGCGGCGAATTCGCGTTCCTGCGCGTGCGTCATGGGATACCGCACCGAGAGGTACTCGGTGACCTCCGGGTCGTTGATCCAGCGGTAGTAGTACGGCTCGTCGTCAGGCTCGGGCGAGCGCAGACGGACGAGTTCGCCTTCCAGGGGATCGGTCATCGCAGCTGTCCCTCCAGCAGGCCCATCATCACGATGTCGGTCCACGTTCCGAACCGGAAGAACGCCTCGTGACGGACGCCTTCGGTGCGAAACCCGACCTTCTCGTAGACGTGGCGTGCGCGCTCGTTGTCGGCGAACACCTCGAGCTCGATGCGGTGCAGGTTCATCATCTCGAAGCCGAAGCGGCAGATGGTGCGCATCGTGTCGGTGCCGTAGCCGCTGCCCCGGTAGGCGGGTTCGCCGATGGCAATCCCGAGGCGCGCGCAACGCGATTCCGGCCGCCAGGGCGTGAGTGCGACATCGCCGATCGGGCGGCCTTCGTGCGTTTCGACCATCAGGTGCACGCCGGCGTAGGACGCCGCCGGCGCCCGGGCGAGCTCGTCGCGCCAGGCAGCGACCGGCTTCGGGTACGTGCGGGTGAGGTTGTAGAGCACCTCCGAGTCGGTGAACCAGCGTTGCAGATGTTCGGCATCTTCGGGTTCGAAGGCGCGCAGGCGAACGAGCTCGCCGTGGAGCGGATGTGGAACCACCGGCATCCTCCTCGATGGAATGCGAAAGGCCCACCTGCCGGAGCGGGTGGGCCCTGTGCGAATGGCGATCGAATCGCGCTACGCGCCCACCCCAGGCCACCGGCTGAGGCCGCTGGTGAGGACGGACGCGTTCGCGCTGGCAAGGCGAAACATCGTGCGGGCATCGTAGGCGCGCGAAGACCGCCGGGGCAAGAAAATCGGCGCTCGAACGTTGGCGCGGAGGAAGGCGAGGCGCTATCGTAGGTAATCCACGTGGGCGGTTAGCTCAGATGGTTAGAGCGCTGCGTTGACATCGCAGAGGTCACTGGTTCGAATCCAGTATCGCCCACCAGCCACGAAGCGAACGGAACGGCCCGCGCAGTGCGCGGGCCGTGTTGCGGGGTGGTGACAGGCCGCACGGCTTCCCCGCTTATGGGAAGGTGACAGAGGTGATTGGCGCGAGGGTGCCGATCGTCCAGTTGCTCACCAGCGCGGTCTGAACCCACGTACCGTCTTTGCACTTGAACTTGGTGGTCTTCCCGTCGGCGGTGACGATGGTGATTTCGGTGCCGTCTTCGTAGTAGACGGTCGCGCCGTCGGAGAGCGTTTGGGTGCACGATTGAGCGCATTTGTAGTCGTTGCCGCTCCATTTGCAGGTGATCCGGACTGGCGCCGCGTTGGCGGCGAGGGGCATGAGCAGGAAGGCGCCGAGCAGTATCGACAGCGTGGCCGCCCCGAGGGCGACGCGGGGCAACATGCGTGTACGCATGGTCTTTCTCTCCTGGTGGTGATCGAAGATCGTGCGGGCCCGTGCGATCTGGCGGACACTGTGAACCGCCGCGGTAGCGCTGACAGTGAACTTCGTCTACCTCGGCACAACTGCAATGCGCGCAACGCCGCGAGCGTTCCGGGACGCTGGGTGCCCGGCGACGCGGCCAGCCAGCAACTCGCGCACAACAGAAACGGCCCGCGCAGATGCGCGGGCCGTGTGCCTCGCGGCCACCGATGTTCGGCTAGCGGCCCTTGAACACCGGGTCGCGCCGTTCGACGAACGAAAGTGCGCCTTCGCGATGGTCTTCGGTGGTGAACAGGTAGGCGAGCGAGCTGCCGATGTACGCGCCCATCTCCTGCATCGAAGCATGGCGCGACATGCGCAGGCCTTCCTTCATGTAGCGCATCGCGATCGGCGGGTTCGCGGCGATCTTGCGTGCGATTTCGAGCGCGGCCGGCATCAGCTCGTCGTGCGGGACCACCTTCGATACAAGGCCGATGCGCTCGGCTTCGTTGGCGTCGATGACGTCGCCGGTGAACAGCAGCTCGGCTGCCTTCGACGGGCCGACCACCGTGGGCAGCCGCCAGAGGCCGCCGAGGTCGGAGACGAGGCCGCGCTTGATGAACAGCTCGCCGAACTTCGCGCGCTCCGAGGCGATGCGGATGTCGCAGAAGAGGGTGAGGTCCATACCCCAGCCGACGGCCGGACCGTTGACCGCGGCGATCACCGGCTTGTCGCACTCGAGGATCGCCTGGGCGGCGGGCGTCGGGCGCGGCCGGACGTCGCGCAGGCGGCGGGTGGTCTCGTCGCGCTGTTCGCCCAGCATGATCTGCTTCACGTCGTCGCCGGAGCAGAAGGCGCGGCCTTCGCCGGTGATGATGGCGCAGCGCACATCGGGGTCGCTGTGGGCCTTGCGGGCCGCAGCTTCGAGCTCGGCGTAGAGCTCGCGCGTGAGCGCGTTCATCACCTCGGGGCGATTGAGCGTGATGGTCGCGATGTAGTCGGTGACGTCGTACTTCAGGATTGGTTCGGTCACTGGTGGTCCTCCGTGTGCTAGGCGGGGTCGAGGAGTTCCTTGAACCCGTACCGGTCGTGCTTTCCCATGACGATGATTTCGAAGATGCCGATGCCTTCCCGGCCACCCGCCTTCACGCGGGACACGGTCTGGACGTGCAGGTTCTGCATCGGGTCTTCGCTGGCGAGGTTGTATTCGACGCCGTCGACCTCGTCTTCGCCAACCCACATGCCGTGGCCCCACTTCGGGTCACCGTAGCCGATGCCCTTCATAAGGAAGTGGTAGAGCGGCTCGAATTCGATTTCGAGCGGATCGCCGGAGGCCGGCGTGAGGGTCACGCGCGCGCCCGAGATCCAGCGCGTGCCTTTCGCGAATGTGAGCTGATGGTCGACGGCGCACTCCTGTTCGGTCGCGTTCGGGTAGGGGGTGAGGATGACGCCGGACTGGTGCCAGCGGGAGCCGTCGGTGTTCTCCGAGACGGTGTAGAGGGTGCAGAGGTCGTCGAAGTTGAGGGGCGCCCAGTTCCAGAAGAACTGCGGGAGCTCGCGGGGTGGTGCGCCGCGCGGGTCGCGGCCGCCGACGTTGCGAATACCCCAGGAGTGGTCGCGGGAGCCCCACCAGGTGCCCTGCGAGAGGTCGAACGTGCGGCCGTCGATGGTCAGCGTGCCGGACCAGGTCCCGTGCTGGGTCATGCGGGTGTAGTCCATCGTCATCAGCCCGCGGCGGTTGAAATGGGGCTCCTCGTTCGGCAGCGAGCGTGCTTCGAACACAAGGTCGGCGCGCAGGCCGTAGGGGTTCTCCGCGACGGTGACCCGCAGCTTCTTCAGCGGTTCGATGACCTCCACGCGGATAGGCCCGACGCGGCTGTCCATGCGATCGGGGCCAATACGGCGGGAGGCACGCACGGCCTTCTGCTTGCGCTGGTACACCGTGCTGAAGGCGGCATCGATGATGCCGAGGTTCGGGTAGGCGCCCATCGCCACGGCGAAATAGACCTCGCCATCTCGCGAGTAGCCGTTAAAGAAGTAGCGGTCGTAGAAGTTGCGGTCGGTGGTGGCGACGGTATCGATGGTGTAGGGGGTCTGGTGGATGAGGAAATCGTCAGCAGCGGTGAGCACAGGCAACTCCGGCTGGGGGTGGGAGCGAATCTACACAAGCGCTGGCGGGGGTGCCAGTTCCGGCACGATCAGAAGCCGTTGCTCCCGGGATCCAGCGGAGGCAGCGGGATTGCCGCCGGGAAGAACCCGAGGATGACCACGTTTCGGCCCGACCACCTGGTAGAGGAGCCGGAATCTGCCCACTGGAACCTCGCGGGCGATATCCGATCCTCATTCGGGCACGGCGCGGCCGGAGTTGGGAAACCGGTCGAGCCGCTCCGCAACCCTCGAAATGGTGGTCGCGAGACGATCGCGGCCGCCTCACTGAAACGCCGCTCCGAGGCGAGAATCAGCTCGACGTCAGCAAGTGCCTCGTCGGTCCAACTGACGCTCAATCCTTGATTCCGAACCGGCGCTTGAACTCTTCGTGGCTCGTCACCCGGCCTGCGGAGGCGTCGGCGAGGCCGCGTTCGATCTTCCGGCGCAGTTCGAACACGTAGGCCACGTCGTTCCACGTCGCGTCATCGGGGAGGCGATCGATCATCTCCCGAGCTTCGTCCTTAATGCCTGCCATGCGCCGATTGTACGGTATTTCCCGCGCCGTTCCCGGGTTCGAATTCGCGGACGAGGCGTGCGTAGGTGAGGTTGTTGAGCGCTCCCGGGCGGGTCGCGATGGCCGCCAGCGCCTCGTCGGCGGTGAGGCCGAGCGCGCGCAGGACGAGGCCGGTCACGAGCCCGCTGCGATTCAGCCCCTGCTGGCACATGACGTACAGGCGGCCAGGAGGTTCGGCCGGGTGTTCCCAGTCGCAGGTGGGGGCTTCGCCGCGAAGGCAGGCCGCGAGCGAGTTGGCAAGCTCAGCGAGCCGCGCAAGGTTCGTTGGCACCGACTCCACGTCGCCGAAGACGCGCGGGAGCCAGAGCGCGGCGGCGGCGCGGTGCGGCTCGGGCATCTCGCCCGAGAGGTCGACCAGCCAGGCGTCCGCCAGGTGCTCGGGATGCAGGTCCTCGCCGACGCGCGCGTCGGCGCCGCCCATCCAGACCTCTGTCGACACGGTGATGCGCGGCGGCAGCGGGATGCGCGAGGCGCGCGGTTCGAAGTCGCGTGGCGGACGTTCGAACACGGTCAGCGGTCCCCGCGGAGGCGTGGCGTCACGACGCGGCCCTCCGGTGCGGGTCGCCGGTAGCGGGCCGGAAGCGCATCGCCGACCACGTGTCGTCGACCGAGACCAGGGAAACGCCTTCGAGGCCGCGATCCCAGACGGGGTCCCAGCCGCGGTCGCGGGTGATGTCGGTCTGGAGCTTTGAGGAGCCCTTCGGGAAGGCGATCCAGAGCGCCGTCTTGCCCGAGTCCGACGCAGGGATGGCGTCGGCGGCGGCTTCGCGCAGCGCCGCCTGGTCCGCGGCGAAGGCGAGGACGACATCGAAGACGCCGTCCTGCGCGAGCTCGAGCCGTGCGCCTGCGGGCATCGGTTCGAGCATGCCGAGGATGTGCTCCGGGGCGTGGAATACGCGCAGCGTCTGGTTCGGCTTCACCCCCAGCTTCTGGGCGAGCGGCTTCGAGGACGGCGCGGGACGGGTCACGCGGGAAAGTATACCGGCATGGGCGGCTGGCGCCGGTTGACCCTGTGGATGGCGGTCATATTCTCGCGGGATGGTACGCGAGCCGCTCCCGGGTCTGCTCACGCGCTGGACCATCGCGGAGGCTCAGGCGGCGGGCGATGGACCGTAATCCCGGGTCAAGTGTGACGATTGGCTGCGAGCGTGCCGCGAACCGCGAGCGCGGCGTAGGATCGGCTCGCATGGCCGCTGGTGACCCCATCCCGTCCCTGAAGTTCGAGCGTGAGGCATGGAAGGCCGGCGCGTACTGGGTGGCCGGCGTCGATGAGGTGGGCGTGGGGCCGCTGGCCGGCCCGGTGACCGCCGCCTGTGTCGCCCTGCCGCCGAAGCGGCGGTTCAAGTGGTATAAGGCGGTCCGCGATTCGAAAGTGCTGCCCGAGGCGACCCGCGTCGAGCTCGCGGCCGAAATCCGGGATTCCGTGCCATTCGCCATCGGCTGGGCTTCGCACCTGGAGATCGACTGCATCAATATTTACCGCGCGCGAAAGCTGGCGATGGTTCGCGCCTTCGACCAGCTCGGCTTCGAACCCGATGCCATCATCTCCGACGCCCTGAAGCTGCCGCTCAAGAATGTGCGCCCGGTCGTCGACGGCGACGCGCTGTCGGTCGCCGTGGCGGCGGCGAGCATCGTCGCGAAAGTGGCCCGCGACGCACTGATGGTCGAGATGTGCGAGCGGTACCCGGGCTACGGGTTCTGCCATAACAAGGGGTACCCCACGCCGGAGCACAAGCGGCTGCTGCGCGAAAAAGGCCCGTGCGAAATCCATCGCCGCAGCTTCGCCCCCGTGGCCCAGCGCGAGCTCGCGCTCGAACTGTGACCGCCCGCCAGGAACTGGGCGACTTCGGCGAACGGCTTGCCGGGCACCGGCTCGAGGCCGCCGGGCTGCGGGTGGTG
>JBLNCO010000170.1:0-4105 GCA_050260715.1 Hyphomicrobiales bacterium
ATGGCAGGCGGACGCTAACAGCTAACAGCCAATAGCCAATAGCCAATAGCCAATAGCCAATAGCCAATAGCCAATAGCCAATAGCCAATAGCCAATAGCCAATAGCCAATAGCCAATAGCCGATACGATAGCCAACGGCCAACAGCCAACAGCCAACCTCACCCCGGCCCCGCGACCGGCGAGCTCCGCGGCGGGTCCTCGTTCTGCAGGCGCAGCGGTTCGGGCATGCGGAAGCTCAGCAGCGCCACCCCGCCGAGCCCCAGCAAACCCATCAGCACCGCTGAGGGCCCGAGCCCCGCGAGGCCCGTCACGCCCGCGACGGCCAGCGGCCCGCCCGCCGTGCCGATGTCGCCGAAGAGCCGCCACGTCCCGAGGAACTGCGCGCGGCCAATCGCCGGCGAGAAGTCCGCCCCGAGGGTCATCACGATCCCGCTGCCCAGCCCGTTCCCGAAGCCAAGGACAATCCCGACCGCGGACAGCGTCAGGAACGACTGCGTGAGCGGGATCAGCAGCATCCCGGCCGACATGATGCCGAGGCACGGCAGCGCCACCCACTTCCGTCCTGCCCGGTCCATTACGCTCCCGGCCGGGTAGAAGAGCAGCATCTCCATCCCGACCGAGATGCCGAAGATGAGGCTGACCTGGCTGTCGGCGAGCCCTATGTGCTCCGCCCAGAGCGGCAGCACGAGCTGGCGCGCCGCGCGCAGCACCTGGATCGCCGTCACGCCCGCGCCGACCGTCAGGAATACGCCCGAATGCTCGCGAAGGATCTCCAGCGGGTTGTTCGGCTCGCGATGGAGATCGCCTGCGCCGCCGGCGTCGTGGAGAAACAGCGAGAGCATCGCGAACGCCCCGATTGCCGTGACGAAGTGCACGACGTAGGCGCCCTCGACGTCCATCAGTTTGATCGCCACCACGCCGAGCAGCGGGCCGATGAAGTTGCCCACGCGGTTCACCCCGCCCAGCGTCGAGAGTGCGCGGCCGCGCCGGTTGATTGGCACCGCGTCGCTGAGGTAGGCCAGCCGTGCGAGCAACCACACGGACCATCCACAGCCCATCACGAACGTGAACACCGCGAACACCGCCAGCGCCGGCGCCAGCGCCGACCCGGCCAGCGCAACCGCGACGAGCAATGTCCCGGCGGCCATCGCACGGCCCTCGCCGAACCGCGATACCAGCCAGCCGGCCGGGACGTCGAAGCAGAGCACGCCGATGCCCCGCAGGGCCGCGACCAGCCCCGCGACCGCCACCGATGCGCCGAGGTCGCGCGCGGCCAGCACCACGACGGGGATGACCGCGCCCTGGCCGATCGCGAACAACAGCGTCGGCGCATACACCGAGAGGCTCAGGGAACGGATGGTGACCTCGGGCCGGGCGGTGGCGGCGGGGGAGGCTGACACAGCGCCGATCCTACGCGCGGCGCGGGGCGCGCGCGACGCGGCCGCGGCCAGCGGATCCATCGGCCGCGACGAGCACGCTTCGCGTTAGGACAGGGTCGGTGGAACGGCGGGAAGAGATCCGTAGCCGGACAGTAAACGGCGGGTGCCCCGGGAGGCTAGAGGCTGGGATGCTCCCCATGAGCAGCTGTTCTGGAGGGCCTGTGGGTACAGGAAAACGGATTGCGCTGGTCTCCGGCTTCTGGGGCCAGAATATCGGGAACGCGTTCTTCAACCTCGGCGGCAAATGGGTCCTCGAGCAGGCCGCCCCCGATAGCGCCGTCGACTTTATCCAGGACCAGCCCGGCTACCGCACGTTCAATCGCAAGCGCAAGGGCAACCCGCCGCGCGATGTGGGTCTCCTCAAGCACCTCTGCGCCGACGTCATCGTGCTCCAGGGGCCGATGCTCACCGTGACCTTCGAGAAGCTCTGGCGCGAAACGTTCGAACGCCTCCGCGCCCGCGGGACACGCATCGTGCTGCTCAGCGCCGCCCTGTTCACCTACGACGGCCGCGAAGTCGCCGCCGCGCGCTCCTTCCTCCGCCGTTTCCCCCCGGACATCGTGGTGACGCGCGACCACGACACCTTCGAAGCGATCCGCGACCTCTGCCCGGTCATCTACGACGGCATCGATAGCGCGTTCTTCGCCCCGAAGGTCTATCGGCCCTTCCAGCTCGACCTCGACCCCTACATCGCCGTCACTTTCGACCGCTACCCCGAGCCCGAGTTCGTGGTCCGCGAGACACCCGCCGCTGCCGAAGGCACGGACACCTGCCAGCAGTTCGACGCCCTTGGGCTCCACTGGCAGGCGCGAACCCCGCGCCTCCCGCAAGCGCTCGCCAACCGCGGCCAGTGGCAGGCGTACATCGGCGCCCTGCTCGACCGCCGGCAGCTGCCGACGCGGCTCGGGCCGTTCGCCGTCGTGCGGCCCGAGCACCGCTTCAACCCCCACCTCGGCTGGAAGATCTACAAGCATCCGAACGGTATCGCCTCCGATGAGCCCTTCACCTACTTCACCGTCTACGCCGGCGCCGAACTGACACTGAGCGACCGGGTCCACGCCTGCGTCGCCACGCTCGCCTTCGGGCGGCCGGCGATGCTCTTTTCGCCGACGCCGCGCCAGGCGCTGTTCGAACGGCTGGGGCTCGGCGACATCCGCCAACGGCCGGTCGAGCTCGATGCCGCCACGCTCGAAGCCGAACGGCAGGCGGAAGTGGCCTTCCTCCGGGCCGCCATGGCCGACCTGTGAATCGAGGCAAGTACCCCGGCGCTATCCTGATCGCCCCGGGCAACCGGCCCGGGCGGCTAGCGGGCGACGCGGCGATGCCGCTCGGTGTGGATGCCAGCCGAGGCCAACTGCCGCGGATGCGCCCGCTCCGCCTGCGGCGGCCGATGCCCGACCGCTTCGGGGTCGAGGATGTAGCCGAACCCGCGCGTGTTGAAGATGTAGTTCGCGCCCGGCCGCACCGACTCGAGCTTCTGGCGCAGGCGGCGAACGTAGACCTTCACGGTGTCGCGAGCCTGCTGGGCGGTGTACGGGTATTCGTGCACGGCGGCGACGATCTCCACCGGGCTCAGCACCTTGCCCGCGTGTTGCACGAGCAGCGAGAGGATCTTGAACTCCATCGGCGACATCGGGATGTGGGTCCCTTCGAACCACACCGCCCGGCGCCGGAAGTCGACGAGCAGCGCGCCCACGGAGAGCGACTCTTCGCCGGCCGCCGGAATACTCCGCTTCCGTTCGCGGCGCACCAGGGCCTCGACCTGGGCGAGCAGCTGCCCGGCTCCCGAGGCCTCGCTCACGCACGCGTCGGCGCCGGCCTCGAGCGTCTGCTGGAACCCCGTGTGCTGGCGCCCGGGTCCGACGACCACAATCGCGCTATCGACGGCGGAGGAGACATCGCCCACAAGTGCGCGGTCCGCGTCCTGCGAGGGGTGAATGGCCAGGACGATGACGTCGGGCGAAACGCGGGCCGCCACGCGCGCAAGGTTGCCATCGCAGGCCCGCTCCAGGATGTGGAATCCGCTCTCCATGAGCGCAGGGACGATTTCGTCGGAGCGATAGGGCCGGGTATAGCCAATAACTGCCACTCTGCTTGGCCGGCCTTCGCCGCAGTCGAAAGGCATAGAACCTCCTGCTGTATGCGGGGCGCTCGTCATGTGCCACTCGCAGCTTGCCCAACAACGGCTGTCGTTGGAAGTCAGAACATCACTGCTTCGGGAAAAAGAACCGCCGTTGCAGGTAAAAAGTACGTTGATGGCGTTACAGAACGATAAAGACACGGTGGAGGCTTTGCCAGGGGCGCTGGACCGGTTTCGAATTCAAGATCCGGTTCCGTGTTCGAACGAACGACGAACCCGAATGCCATTCGGCTCCCCTGCACGCTGTGTTGCACTGATTGCCGTCCTATTTCTTGTCGGTGCTGGCTGGCACTACTGGGTGATCTATTCCAACCTGGCCCACGCAAAATCCGACCTCCTCGGTGCGCGCGAAATCCTCGCTGGCGAGCAGCTCGACTTCGATGCAGCGCAAACCGGCCGCGCCCAGGCCCGCCTCGACTCCGCCGATGGCAACCTCAGCCGCGCACGGACGCACCTTCGCTGGGACCCATTTTTGCAGGTCGGGCGCAGGCTGCCGTTCGCCGGCCGCCAGGTCGATGCCGTCTAT
>JBLNCO010000171.1:0-5645 GCA_050260715.1 Hyphomicrobiales bacterium
ATTTCGCCGGGCGCAGGGGCGTGGGATTGTTTGGGCCTGGCGGGGCTTTGAGGTAGGGAGATGACTCAAAGCTCGAACATCCATTCACCGTGCCCGCTCTGCGGGCGCGTCACCCGGACGCATTCGCAGCTCGTGGTCGCGGACATCGAGGGCGTGGGTCGAGCGAGCCCGACGCGTTACGCGACGGTGATATGCCGCGATTGCGCGTTCGCGATGGTGGTGCGTTCCCAGGCGGTAAGTGCGATGGGAAGGTGATACCACCTCGCCGGGCCGTCACAGGGCCGCGGTGCAACCGTTAAGCCCCCGTGCGTACAATGGCGCTACGCCAGCACGGGGGCGCCAATCTTGCAGAATGTCCTAGCGATGATCCTCGCCGGCGGCCAGGGGGACCGCCTCAGCATCCTGTCCGAACAGCGGGCGAAGCCGGCGGTTGTGTTCGGCGGGCAGTACCGGATCATCGATTTCGCGCTGAGCAACGCCGCGAACAGCGCCATCTCGAAGGTCGCGGTGCTCACCCAGTACCGGCCGCGTTCGCTGACGAACCATATCGGCGCGGGGCGGCCATGGGGCCTCGATACGCTCGAGGGCGGTGTGCAAATCCTGCAGCCCTACCTCGGGCGGGCCGACATGGACTGGTACCAGGGCACCGCCGACGCCGTCTACCAGAACCTCTACTTCATCGAGGAGTCGCGGGCGCGCGAAGTGCTCATCCTCGCCGGCGACCACATCTACCTGACTTCGTACGCGAACATGATCGCGTACCACCGCAGCCAGGCGGCCGATGCCACCGTCGCGGTGTACGCGGTGCCGCGCGAGGAAGCGCACCGCTTCGGGGTGCTCGACCTCGACGAGAACGGCCGGATCATCGACTGGGAAGAGAAGCCCGCGAACCCGCGCTCGCCGTGGGTGTCGATGGGCGTGTACTGCTTCAACAAGGACGTGCTGGTCGAGCAGCTCCAGGCCGATGCCGACCTCGGGGACGAAAGCAAGCACGACTTCGGGCGCGACATCATCCCGCGGATGTTCCGGGACCACCGGGTGTTCGGGTACCAGTACCAGGGCTACTGGCGCGACGTCGGGACGATCGAGTCGTACCACAGCGCGAACATGGACCTGCTGGCGCCCACGCCGCCACTGAACCTGGAAGACCCGGACCTGCGGCTGCGGACCGCCGGCGCTATCCAGCCGCCGGCGAAGTTTGGGGCGCGCGCCGAGGTGATCGACTCGCTGATTTCGGCCGGGGCGCGAATCGAAGGGCGGGTGGTGCGCTCGGTCATCTCGCCCGGGGTCGTGGTCGAAGAAGGGGCCGAAGTGCGCGACTCGGTGGTGCAGCACCGGTGCGTGGTGCGGTCGGGCGCCATCGTCGATAAGTGCATCCTCGATAAGGAGGTCACGGTGGGCCGCGATTCGGTCATCGGCGAGGGCCACAATAGCCAGCCGAACTTGGAACGGCCGGACATCGTGAACGCGGGGATTTCGATCATCGGCAAGCGCGTGGTCATCCCCGACCGGTTCCACATCGGCCGCAATGTGGTGGTCGGGCCGGGGGTCGCGAACGAGCTGCGCGACCGGCCGGGGCTCGAGAGCGGGGCATCGGTGCATCCGACGCAGATGCCGCTGCACCTTTTCGTGTAATCTAGCGCGCCGATGCGCGTTTACACGGTCGAAGAGGCTCGCGCCCTCCTGCCGCAGGTGGTCCCGGTGCTGGAGGAGCTTCGCAGTGCCTTCATCGAACTGCGGGCGCTGCAGGCGAGCATCGAAGCCGAGTCGCGCGGGGCTTCGGGCGATGGGAACCTGCTGGCCGACCCCTGGAACACGGCGAAGGGCGAGAACCGCGTCGAGACGCTGAACCGCACGCTTCGCCAGGCCGCGCTCCGGCTGGGGCAGTGGGACATCCAGCTGAAGGACGCGGAGCGCGGTCTCATCGACTTCCACCACGAGCGCAACGGGCGGGTGGTGTTCCTCTGCTACGAGCTGGGCGAACCGGACATCCGCTTCTGGCACCCGATGGAGGCGGGCTACGCGGGACGCCAGCCGCTGGACGAATAGCCGTCAGCGGAGGCGCCGGCGCCGGGGGACCGGCTGCTAGAACGGCAGGTAGTCGGCCGGGTTCACCGGGGCGCCGTTGATGCGGATCTCGAAGTGGAGGTGCTCGCCGGTGGTGAAGCCGGTGAGGCCCGAGATGCCGAGGGGCGTGCCCGCGCTCACGTACTGGCCAGGCGAGACATCGATGCGGTCCATGTGGGCGTAGAGCGTGCTAAAGCCGTCGCCGCAGTCGATGACCACGTGGTAGCCATAGCTGTAGGTCAGGTATTCGGTCTTCACCACGGTGCCATCGCAGGCGGCGAAGATGCTGACGTGATGGAAGCCCCAGAGGTCGAGGTCGATGCCGGTGTGGTACGTGCCACCGCCCCGGGCGACGCCGAACGGGTCGCTGATGCCGTGCCAGGCCGCGAGCGGGAAGCTGAACCGGCCACTCCCACCGGGCCGCGGCGAACCGCCGCCGCCACTGTTCCCGCCGCCACCCGATGGCGACGACGGAGGCGGTGCCGGGCGCTCCTCGGGCGGAGGCGGTGGTGGAGGCGGCTTCACCGTCGCGCCGGGGAGCAGGAGGTAACGGCCCACCTCGAGCTGGCTCGGGTCGGTGATCGCGTTCGGCCGGTAGTCGATGACCGTCGCGGCCGTGATGTTGTCGTACTGGGCGACGATCGAATCGACGGTTTCGCCGTAGCCGACCTTGTGGAGGATGCCGTCCTTGCGGGGCACAACGAGCTGCTGGCCCTGCAGGATGATCTCGCCGTCGCCGACGGTGGGGTTGTTGTCGAGCAGGGTGCGGAGCTGGATACCGAACTTCTCGGCGATGCCGCTGACCGTGTCGCCGGCCATCGTTTCGTAGAGGACGAACGGCTTGCGCGGGTCGACGATGTCGGCGAGCGGCTGCACGCCGGCGCCCTGTTCGCCGGAGTCCACCGCTGCGGCGGCGACGCCCGCGGTGAACGACGAGATGGGCGAAACGCCGCCTGCGGCGCGCACGCTCGCGACATCGGAGCGGGCGGTAAGGGCGGCGACAGATTCGTGGGTCTGGTGGCTGGTGCCGGGCCGGAAGTATGTGGCCGCGTGGGCGGAGGGGCTGCCGGTGACACCGGAGAGAGCGAAGGTGGGGACGGAGACGGTGCGCTGGGCGTTGGAAGCGTCGGGGAAGCGCGCGGCGAACGTTACGGCGAGCAGCGCCAACGTCACTACTACAAAATGGACCGTCAGACGGCCGTGTCGTTTTGCATGCGCGTGTGAACGCGCGCGCGTTCCCTCAGTTCCCATAACGATTGGCGAGGTATGCGCCGGCGGCGGAGCCGGGGCGCAGGCCGAGCACTGCCCTTACCTTGCTCACGTCCTCCTTCTCGCACTATCCCGATACCCACCCATAGACGGGCGGCTGTCCCCTTAGGGGAATTCCCCGGCACCGCGGGGGGAGATTAGCGAGACACCTCTTCGTGTTTGGTCCGGCCATTTCCCGGTTCCGTGCTGGCAACACGACCCCGGGCAAGCTGCGCGCATGATACGCAGGCGACGCGTGACAGGCTATAGGAACGCAAGCTTTGTGAACAAGCGGATGTGCGCGACGAATTGCAAACTCTTCGACCGCGGGTTCACCAAATCTGGAGGAACGCGTTCCTTAGGGGATTGCAGGGATCGGCTGTTATGTCCGTGAGATTTCGGGCACGAACGGCCACGAGCACCGGAGGTTGTCCGCGGGGTGTTGTCGCGCGTACGCTGGGATGCGTGGCAGTTACCAGGTTCCTCTAACCCCGGCGACGTTGCCGCCCGCTTCCGCACCCGCGCGGGAGCCTGTCCGTTTGAGGAACCCCATGCGCACCGGACACCGATCTGCCACGAGCAGGTCCCTTTCCCAACACCACCTTCGTAACGCTGCTGTCGCCGAACGGATCGTTGCGGCTTCGGGGCTCGCGCCGCCCGAGTTCGTGATCGACGCCGGCGCGGGCGACGGCGTGCTCACGCGGGCCCTCGCCCGCCACGCCGGCTTTGTCCTCGCCGTCGAGAAGGACCGCACGTCCTTCGAGGCGCTCTGCCGCAACACCGCCGGGCTGGCAAATGTGCGGCCGGTGCTCGGCGACATCCTCGAGCTGCCGCTACCGGTGCGGCGGCCCTACCACGTGGTGGCGAACCTGCCGTTCAACGCCACCTCCGCGTTCATCCAGCGCCTCGTGGCATCGAAGACACCGCCGTGCTCCGCGCACCTCGTGGTGCAACGCGACGCGGCGCTCGCCTGGACGGGCCTGTCGGGCGAATCGCGGCGGACGCTGCTCGCGAAGAACTGCTTCGACTTCGACATCGTGCTCGCGCTTCGCAGGAGCGACTTCGTGCCGCCGCCATCGGTGGAGGCGGTGGTGTTGCGCATCGCCCGGCGCGCACAGCCCCGGCTTCGCGGCCGCGAGCTCGCGCGCTTCGAACGGCTCGTGACGATCGGGTTCGGCGGGCGGCACCGAGAGCTACGGGCGAACCTGCGGGGCATGGCCGGCTACGAGCGCTTCCGGGCGCTCGCGGGCGAGCTGGAGTTCCGATTCGACGCGGCGCCCGGCGAGCTCACGTTCGCGCAGTGGCAGGGGCTCGCCGAGCGGCTGGCGGCGGCGCCGGCCGCGGTCACGGCTGGCGGAGCGCGAGGCGCGCGAGCACGTGGCCGAGCGCCTCCACGGCCTCGCCGCGGGTAGTCGCGGGGTCCTCGGAGGTGGCGATGGCGAGTGCCGCTTCGTTAAGCGCGCCGAAGAGGACGGTGGCGAGGGCGTCGGCCGGCAGCTTCGGCAGCCAGCCGCCCTCGATGAGGCCCGTGACGGCCGCGCGGGTCATGCCGAGGCCGTACTGCGCCATGATGCCGTACCAGGTGTCCCAGCCGAGCACGGAGCGGGCGTCGATCAACACGACCTGGCGGATGTCGGGGCGGGTCGCAGCGTCGAGGAAGGCGAGCGCGGCCGCCTGGAACTGCGACCAGGGGTCGGGCACCTTCGCGGCGGCCTCGCCGAGTTCGGCCGTGAGCTCCTGTTCGAGCGATTCGAAGACGGCGCGAAAGAGGGCCGCCTTGCTGCCGTAGTGGTGGTAGACGGCGCCGGTCGTGACGTCGGCGGCTGCGGCGATCTCCTCGGCGGAGACGCCCGCGTAGCCACGCTGGGCGAAAAGCTCGCGCCCGGCCGCGACGAGCGCGGCCTTCGTACGCTCGGACTGCTCGGCCTTGCGGGTGGGGGTGGTCACGTAGGCAGCCTACGCATCCACGGGGCGCGACGGCAAGCGAAGGGCGCTCAGGGAGGAGGCAGGCGGGTCGGCGGAGGGCTGGCGAGCGGCGCCGCCGGTGCTACATCTCACCCTTTTTCAGCGAGGCGAGGAACTCTTCATTCGTGCTGGTGCGCGCGAGGCGTTCGAGCAGGCGTTCCGTGGCTTCGAGCTGGTTCGGCGAGTTCTGCGAGATCATCGCGGTCATACGGCGGACCAGCCACACGCCCTTCAGCGTCTGCTCATCGAGCAGGAGCTCTTCGCGGCGGGTGGAGCTGGCCTGGATATCGATGGCCGGGTAGAAGCGGCGTTCGGCGAGCCGGCGGTCGAGCCGGAGCTCCATGTTGCCGGTGCCCTTGAACTCT
>JBLNCO010000172.1:0-4953 GCA_050260715.1 Hyphomicrobiales bacterium
CACCTCGCGCGCGATGCGCCGCGCGGTGTCCTTGATAAGCCGGTGCTCTTCGCTGAGTTCGAAGTCCATGCCTGCCCCCGGGGAGTCGTTAGGGGCAGTGTAGTGGCAGCCGCCCGCACGAACGATCCCGTGCGTTCTCAGGCGGCGGGCCCTACCCTCGATCCGTGACCGCGCCCGCAGCCCCTGGTCCCGCGCCCGGCCGGGTGGCGGAACCCGATGCTCCCTTTGTCCCCGCGCCGGTGCGCCGCTGGCTCGCCGCCGGGATCGTCGTCGCGGCCGTCGCGGCTGCGCTGCTGCTCGCCGGGGGCGCGTTCGCTCTCAACCGGCTGTCGTGGGTGCACCGCGAGCCGCTCGCCAATCCTGTCTTCGGGATCAACTACAGCTGCAACTACGCCGAATACCTCCTGCTCGAAGACCCGACCATCGGCCAGGCGCCGGTGCCCGACGACCGCCCCGGCCGCGCGCAGTGGTGTGCCGACACCCTCGGCCGCCTGCTCGATACGACCGGCGCCCGCCACGTCCGCATCTCCGTGGAGTGGGACCAGGTCGAGCCCCGCGAGGGCGAGTACGACTTCGCCGTCGTCGATGCCGAGCTTGCGGCGGCGGCGCAACATAACGCGCTCGTCCTGCTGACGGTCGGCATCAAGGCGCAACGCCACCCCGAGTACTACATCCCGGCGTGGGCGCGCGAAGGGACGAACCTCCCGGAGGGCGCGGTGGTTACGGACGACCCGCTGCTCCGCGCCCGCGCCCTGCGCATGGTCGAAGCGGTGGCCCGCCACGTGGCCGATTCGCCGGCGATCGAAGCGTGGGGCGCCGACAACGAGCCGTACGTCCCGTCGCACCGGGCGCACATGTGGACCGTCGGCCGGGACTTCGTGCAGGAGGAGATTCGCATCCTGCGCGAAGCCGGCCCGCGCGGCCGGCCAGTGGTGGTGAACCAGGCGCAGCACACGCTGCGCGACAGCTACCCGGAGCAGCGCAAGGCGATACTCGAAGACGCCGACGTGCTCGGCATCAGCTTCTACCCCTACCGCGACCATCGCATCCTCGGCATCGATTTCGCGATTGCGATCCCGGAGCTGGCGCTCATCCACCCGAACTACGCAGCGCACGCACGCGAGGCGCATGGCGCCGGCCGCGGGTACTGGATCACCGAGCTCCAGGGGGAGCCATGGGCGCACAGCGACCCGCACCTCATCTCGCCCGAGCACCCATCGGGGAACCTCTCGCCGGACCGCATCGACGACAACGTCGAGTACGCGCGCCGCACGGGCGCGGACCGGGTCTACCTCTGGGGCGCGGAGTGGTGGCTCTACCAGCAGGAACGGTACGGCGACAGCCGCTGGCTCGATGCGGCGCGTCCCTGGTTCGCCGCGCCCGGCGCCGCCGGCGTGGATCTGCGCTCGCCCTGACCGGGCCCATTGTTCATCCGCGCTCACATGCTTCGGCTCGAGCACAGAGTATGTCCGGCGACCCGGAACCCGGATGTCCGCGGCCTCGCACGACCATCAGGGTGCTGAGGGACGCGGTTCACGAGTTCAGAAATGTTTAGATGCCTACTTATATGACAGTTTGATGGGCTTGACGATCAGACTGTCATATGATCAAATGGTGAAAGAGAAGAGGGAGGCCGTTGGAGAACCTCCCTCTCCCTTCTAGCCGGTGGACTATTGGCCGCTCCCCCTGTGTGTCCCAATTCCCGGCTAGTTTTGGTATGCCACTCCAGGTTTGCTCAGGAGAGGCATACCAGGCATTAGGCGGGCATTAACCGCCATCCGCCTCTCCGCCTCCATAGGGGCACCTCCTTGGTCGCGAGCTGGCGTCGGCTGTCTGGGACAGGGAAGACCAAGTTGGCCGCGCCAGCCCGACGGGCTGTTGCCCAGCTACACGGTAGGTCTGATTCACTTACGACTCAAGTGTTCTTAGTGGCATCTCAAGTGTTCTTAGCGGCATCTTGATGATCCACGATTCCTTACGTCAAGATCAAGAGCAATGATTGCATCGCAGGTCTTGATTCCGTAGACTTGTGTCATGACAGAAAACGAGCCCCGTTCCGTCACTGGCGCACCGATCAGGGTCCTGCGGGAACTAGAGAAGTACCGGGCTGGCTTGGAACGTGCCATCGCAGCGGTAGACGAGATCATGAGACTCGTGCAGTCATTGCCTCCCCGTTGGGAGGGCATAACGGTCGAGTTTCACGCGCCCGGCGGGCCTCCGGAGCTTGAGCCAACGCGTGCGCCGCAATTGCGGCGGGGCCGGAGCGTGGTCAAGCCAGCCGTCATTGATATACTGAAGACGCACGCCCCAAGGGCCATCCACGCTGATCAAGTAGTGGCCGAGCTGCGCCAACGTGGGATTTCGCTTAGTGCAAAGGACCCCAAGGCCACGGCTGTAACGGCGATGATTCGACTGGATCGCCAGCGGCGAGAACGCGGCGACCCACAAGGCGTCGAAAAGCTCCCCAATAACCTGTTCCGATGGGTTGACTCGCTCAGGGAGTCCGAATCCGACCATGCGTCGCTACGCGCGGCGACTGATGCGTGAACCTTGGCGAAATCGTGCCTCGCCTGGCCCCACTGGCCGCGATGGTATCCTTACCCCATGACCGACCAGAAGACCTCGGGCCGGACGAAGGCAGACGTGGTGTACGAGGCGCTCCAGAACGCCATCCTCTCGGGCAATTTGTCCGCGGGCGAGCGGCTGCGCCAGGAGGAGGTGGCGGCGCGCTGGGGCGTATCGCAGACGCCCGTGCGCGAAGCCTTCCGGCGGCTCGAATCGGAGGGGCTGGTCGAACATGCCCCGAACCGGGGCGTCGTGGTCCGGGGTATCCCGTGGACACCCCCGCCGGCGCCGATGGAAGCGATCGCCCGCCGCTGGGAAGAGCTTGTCCGCGACCCCGATGCGGTTCCCGGAAGCGACTTCCCCTAGTTCGCGAAGCCGGCCGACGCGAGGAATCCGCCGCTCACACCCCGGCGGAGGTACGGTCCGCCTGCGGTACGGGCACTTCGGCCCGGGCGGGGACCATGCCGAGCATCCGGTAGATCGGCGCCGGAGCGGGGTCGCGAAGCTCCGCGGGGAGGAGCCAGAGCATCGCCAGCGCTGCCGCGAACACGAGCACCAGGCCGGCGCTCCCGAGGATGTCGAGCGCCTCGGAGTTCGGGCCCTGCAGGCTCAGGAAGGCGTCGCCGTAGATGACGTACACGAGGAAGTTCCACGTCCCGTGGAGCAGGACGCCGCCTACGTACCCCAGGAGGTAGCGCGGCTGGTGGCGAAGCAGCCCGTAGATGCCGAGCGCGGAGAGGCCGCTTGCGAGGCCGTGCATCACGGCCGTGCCGCCGCGGGCGCAGGCGAAGAGCCACCAGGCGTTGCCGATCTGCTGGTTCGCGAGCGTTTCGGGGCTGACGGCCGCAAGGCTGTTCGTGAAGGTTTCGAGCAGGTTGAACCCGGTACCGGCGAGTACGCCCCAGGCGAAGCAGCGTGCCGGCCCGCCGCGCCGGAAGAAGAACAACGCGACCAACGAACCCTTCCAGAACTCCTCGTTCAACGGCGCAACGACCGAGAGCGTGGTCACGTCGAGGAAGATGCCCCAGCCCTTCGGCAGCGACTGGATGCTGTCCTGCAGGTCCGAGCCGGAGCCCTCGCCGTAGCGGTGCACGAGGAACGTGCCCATCGCGCCGAGGTAGCCCGTGTTGATGATGGCCGCGATCGTCGTGGCGCCAATCGCGCCGTAGATGAACCCGGTCGTCCATTCGCGCCAGCTCATCGGCCAGGCGAGCGGGTGGGCCCGGTGGTAGCGGGCAGCGACGAGTGCGGCGATCACGAGCGACGGGACGCTCACCATCGCCACGTTCACGAACGGGAACACCCACGGCAGGTGCTCGGGGTTGCTCGCGAGGGCCTGGCCGGCCGCCACCATCACGGGAAACACGGGCAACAGGAACCACTGCCACCCGAAGCGCATCGGCGAGGAGCTTGCGCCCCCAAGCGCCGACGCGGCCTGCACGACAAGGAAGCCGCCGAGCGCCGCGTAGACGATCGCGCTGCTGAGCACGAGGTTGAGCTCGAAGAGCCGCTCGGCCGGGTCGTCGTCGTCGACGGCGGGGATGGCCAACAACAGCGTGAGCCCGGTGAGGAACGCCAGGGCTCCCGCGACCGCCGCGATCCCGGTGATGGTGCTGCGGCGGCGGATGCTACTCTCCTTCGAAGCGCTGGAGCGTGCCCGCCGAGACCACGAACCGGCCCGCGGCACGCGTCATGACATCGCGCACCCGGTCGGGTTCGGCCGTGGTCACGATGGTCTGCTGGAAGCTATCGAAGAACTCGAGCACGCCCCTGCGGCGGCGCGCATCGAGCTCGCTCAGGACGTCGTCGAGGAGCACGACGGGGTCGTCGCCGAGTGCCTTGCGCAGGTAGCTCGCTTCGGCCAGCCGCAGCGAGAGGGCGGCGGTGCGCTGCTGAGCGCGCGACGCGAACGAATCGGCCGGCAGCTGGTTGATTTCGACCGAGACGTCGTCGCGGTGGGGCCCGACGAGCGTGGCGCCGGCGCCGATCTCGCGGTAGCGCAGGTTGTTCAGCGCCCGGAGCATGCGCGCGGTCCATTCGGTCTCGTCGATCGGGCAGTCGGTTTCGTCCTGGCCGGCGAGCGCGGGCCGATAGGTGACCTGGATCGATTCCAGGCCGTCGCTCAGGCGCTCCATCTGCATTTCGGCCTGGGTGGCGATGTGCCCGAGGGCGTCGCTGCGGGCCTGCATGATGATGCCGCCGGCGTGGGCGAGCTCCTGGTCCCAGAAGTTCAGTTCGTGCGCGGAGGCTTCGCGCTGCTGGATGCGCTTGAGCAGGCTGTTTCGCTGCTGGAGCACGCGGGCGTACTTCTGCATCGCGCGGAGGTACCCGCGGTCTACCTGCGAAATCATCATGTCGAGGTAGCGGCGGCGGAGCAGCGGCGGCCCG
>JBLNCO010000173.1:0-2950 GCA_050260715.1 Hyphomicrobiales bacterium
GCCCTCAGGAGCAGCCGCCCCGCGGCCGAACCCCCGCCGAACAGCTCTATCACGAAGTGCTCGCCACCGCCGAGCGCCACGGCCATCCCCGCCCGCCCGGCGACACCCCCGAAGAGTTCGCCCCGCACCTGCGCGACGCCTTTCGGACGCCCGTTACCGACGACATAACCCGCGCCTTCGAACACTCCCGCTACGCCGGCCGCCCTCCATCCGACGCCGAAGTCACCGACCTCGCCCACCGCTGGCGCACCACCCCCCGCTAACCACACCGCACCAGGCCTCGAAGTCGCGGCCCACCGCCGTCGCGGCAGGTCCGGGAGTGCCCGGTGCCGAGTGCCCCGTGCCCGGTGCCCAGTGCCCGGTGCCCAGTGCCCAGTGCCCAGTGCCCAGTGCCCAGTGCCCAGTGCATAGCGACTCCCGGCGGCCACTGCCCCGTTTCACCTACGACGCCTCCAGGAGTCGCCGCCCACCGCGGCGCGGCAAGTTGCCACCCACCGCCCCATCTCGTGCCCCCACTTCCCCAGCGCCGGAGTCGCGGCCCACCGCGGCCGCTGGATGTGGCTTCCCAGCGTCCCCTCGCGGACGCCAACTGCCCCATGGGCACTATCCGGTCAGTACCGCGAACGGGAGGGAGCGCACGGCGTCACGCGTGCCCGCTGCTCCCGCGTTGCCGAGTCCCAACGATCCCCACGTAATCGACAATCGTCAGTCACGCAGTCGGCCGCGCGCGTTGGGCACCGGCTCGCCCGCTCACCCCCGGGACCCCCTGACGGTCGCGGCTCTGATACAACTCCCAGCAGGTCCCGGCGGGGTACGAGGGCTCGCTGACCTACCAGGACACCAACCGCCGCGGCACCGGGCACGGGGCACTGGGCACTCCCCAATTGGGCGCCGGGCACCGGGCACTACTCGCGCTTTACTCCACCACCACCAGCGTGTCGCCTTCCATCACCCGGGAGCCTTCCGCCACGGGGACATCCTTCACCGTTCCGTCGGCCGGCGCCTTGATCTCGTTCTCCATCTTCATCGCTTCCAGGATGAGCAGCACATCGCCCGCCTTCACGGCGTCGCCCGCTTTCACCCGGACCGACAGCACCCGGCCCGCAATCGGCGCCGCGACCGCGCCCTTCGCCGCCGGACCAGACGGCCGGCTCGCCGCCGCGCCCGCCGCTCGCGGTTCCCGCGGCGCCGGCCCTCCGCCGAGCCGCCCTTCGTACTCCACCGTGAACGGCCGCGAATCCACCAGCACTTCCATCCCGCTCGCCCGCTCCCCGGCCGGCGGGAGCTGCACCCGGTACGGCACTCCACCCGCGTGCACCGTCTTGTACGCCGGCTCGTCCCGCACCGTCACCGCGTATTCGTGCCCATCGACAATGACTTTGTCCCCGCGGACCTCCACCTCGTACGTTCGGCCGCCGATCGTCACCTTCGCCATCGTTCGTCCCCTATCGCATCTGCCGCAAGCGGCCGAATTCGCGCCAGCTCGAACCCGAACCGTTGCTCGAAGGTCCAGCCGCGGCAATCGCCGGCGCGCTCGAAGTCTGCTTCTTTTCGCTGAGCACTATCGCCCCAACGACGGCCGCCACGAGCTCCCGTTCCGGTCCGCCGCCCTCGCGGCGCCACTGCAGGAACTCCCGGGCCGGCTGCGGGAACATCACGTAGCTCAGCACATCCTCGGTGCTCGCCGCCAGGTCGCCGATCTCCGCGGCCGCCGCTTCCATTTCCGGCGCAAGGTCGTCCGCCGGCCGATGGTCGATCGGCTTCTCGCCGCCCAATACCGCCTCCAGGATGTCCGGTGCGATCGGCGCCGGCGTGCGGCCGTACATGCCCTTCGCCAGGTTCTTCGTTTCCTTCGTGACGCTGCCGTAGCGCTTGCCGGTCAGCACGTTCAGCACCGCTTGCGTGCCCACAATCTGCGAGCTCGGCGTCACCAGCGGCGGCCACCCGAGGTCCGCACGTACCGCCGCGTTCTCTTCGAGCACCTGCCCGAGCTTCGATTCCGCGCCCTGTTCGCGAAGCTGGCCCACCAGGTTCGAAATCATCCCGCCCGGCACCTGGTGCTGCAGCACCCCCGCGTCGATGCCCAGCAGGCCGCTTTCGAACTTCCAGTACTTCTTCCGGACCTCCTTGAAGTACGCCGCCAGCTCGCCCAGCTTTACGAGGTCGAGGCCGGTGTCGTGCTCCGGGTACTCCTTGAGCGCCGCGACCAGCGTCTCAGTCGCCGGCTGCGAAGTGCCGCCGGCCAGCGAGCTTAGCGCGCAGTCGATGACATCCGCGCCCGCCTTCGCGCCCTCCAGGTACGCCATTTCCGAATACCCCGAGGTGTCGTGGCAGTGCATCTGCAGCAGCTTGTCGGGGTGATCCCCCTTGATTCGCGTCACGAGGGCGCGCGCCATCGCCGGGCTCAGCAGGCCCGCCATGTCCTTGATGCAGAGCGAATCCGCACCCATCTCCACCATCTCGTCCGCCATCTTCGCGAACGCGTCGACCGTGTGGACCGGGCTGATGGTGTAGCAGAGCGTCCCCTGGATGTGGCCCCCCGCCTTCTTGACCGCGCGGAACGCCGTCTCCAGGTTCCGCGTGTCGTTCAGCGCATCGAAGATCCGGAAGATGTCCATCCCGTTCTGCACTGCCTTGTCGCAGAACGTTTCGATGACATCGTCGGCGTAGTGCCGGTACCCCACGGCGTTCTGGCCACGAAGCAGCATCTGGGTCGGCGTCTTCTTGAGCCGCTTCTTGACCTCCCGCAGCCGCTCCCACGGATCTTCGCGAAGGAACCGCATCGCCGTGTCGAAGGTGGCGCCGCCCCAGCATTCGATGCTGTGGTAGCCGATTTCGTCCATCGCCTCGAGCGCCGGAATCATGTCCTCCGTGCGCATTCGCGTCGCCAGCAGCGACTGATGGCCATCCCGGATGGCCGTCTCCATGATGCCGACCTTCGCCATGCTGC